>JACPCT010000462.1 GCA_016184445.1 Candidatus Tectimicrobiota bacterium
CAGCACCTGTTCTGGTTCTTCGGGCACCCGGAGGTCTACGTGATCCTGCTGCCCGGCCTCGGCGCCATGATGGAGGTGATGCCCACCTTCGCCCGCAAGACTATCTTCGGCTACCGCCCCATCGTCATCGCCGTGCTGGTCGCGGGCGGGCTGAGCTTCGTCGTGTGGGCGCACCACCAGTACATCAGCGGGCTCGACCCGAGGCTGGCGACCCCCTTCAGCGTCACCACCATCCTGATCTCGGTGCCCTTCGCCCTCATCGTCTTCGCCCTGCTGGCCACCCTGTGGCAGGGCTCCATCCGCCTGGCCACCCCGATGTGGTTCGCCGTGGGCGGGCTGGCGGTCTTCATCTTCGGGGGGCTGACCGGCATCTTCAACGGCTCGGCGGCGGTGGACATCTACATCCACGACACCTATTTCGTGGTCGCCCACTTCCACAGCACCTTCTTCAGCGCGCTCTTCCTGGCGGGCTTCGCCGCCATCTACTACTGGTACCCCAAGATGTTCGGCCGGATGATGAACGAGACGCTGGGCCAGCTCCACTTCTGGGGCACGTTCATCTTCTTCCTGGCGGTCTTCGTGCCCATGCACCTGGTGGGCGTGGGAGGCATGATGCGGCGGATCGCCAACCCCGGCCAGTACGAGTTCCTGGCGCCCCTGCTTCCGATGAACCGCATGATCACGATGTCGACCGTCCTCCTGCTGCTCTCCCAGCTCTTCTTCGCCTTCAATTTCCTCTGGAGCCTGTTCCGCGGCCGGCCCGCCGCCGAGAACCCCTGGGAGGGGACCACGCTGGAGTGGACCACCCCCTCGCCCCCGCCCCACGGGAACTGGCCGGGCGAGCTGCCGCGGGTGTACAACTCCCCCTACGGCTACGGGCTGCCGGGAGCGGACGGGGACTGGGTGCCCCAGGACCGTCCCGCGCCCAGCGGGGCCGGGGCGGGCCGGTAGGGCGGGTGCCAACGGGATGGGCCGTTTCGTCCGGGAGATGAGTTCATGAGCGCCGCCGCGCAGGCTTCCGCGGAAGCCTCCGAGAGCACGGGGTTCCCCTCCGCCAAGCTGGGGATGTGGTGGTTCCTGGCCCCCGAGATCATGGTGTTCGGCGGCTTGATCTCGGCCTACCTGCTGTTCCGGATGGGGAGCGTGGGCTGGGCCGGGGAGCTTCACCACAACAGCACCCTGCTGGGGACGGTCAACACGCTGGTCCTCCTGACGTCGAGCGCCGAGTACGCCGCCCACATCCGCGAGGGGCTGGTGCCCGCCAAGTCGCTCTTCTGGGCCTTCTACTTCGGGATGACGGGCCTGCACGGGCTCCACGTGCTGGGCGGTATCGTGGCCAACGCGTGCCTCTACGCGGTGGCGGCCCGTCCCGGCGGGGTGGCCCGCTACGGCCACCGCGCCGAGATGAACGGCCTCTACTGGCATTTCGTGGACGTGGTGTGGATCTTCCTCTTCCCGCTGCTCTACCTGGGGTAGGGCCGCCCCGCGAGGGGATGACGGCATGAAAGAAAGCGGCGCTCACGGCTCCCCGTACGTGCTGATCTGGATCTACCTGGTCGTCCTGGCGCTGGCCTCGGTGGCCGCCTCGCTCGTGCTGCCCAAGGCGCCGGCGGAGCTGGCCATCTATTTCCTGGCGCTGGTGAAGGCGGTTCTCGTCGCCCTCTACTTCATGCACCTCAAGGTGGAGCGCTTCTTCATCCACTCCCTCTCGCTCATCCCCCTGGCCCTGGTGCTGGTCCTCTTCCTGGGCCTGATCCCGGACATCGTCGTCGGCCGCTGAGCCGCGGGCGCCCCCCCTCCCCGCCGCGGGGGACGCGGGCGCCCGGCGGGCGGTATGATGGGCCCCCTGCGCCGCGAGGGCCTACGCCGTGTCCGACATCCCGCGCGTCTTCCGGGAGGGCAGCCTCCACCAGATGGCGGAGCTCCTCGTCAACCCGGCCCGCTCGGGCCTCTACCTCACGCGCGGGCGCATCCGCCGGATCGCCCGGGAGATGGGCCTGCGCCCGGGGGTGCAGGGCCGCGCGCGGATGCTCGAGAACCTCTTCCGGGAGGCGGGCCTGGAGGGCCGCGCCGTGGAGTTCCTGGAGCGCCTGGACGGCGAGGCGGCGGCCATGATCGAGCGCTGCCGCGGCTGGTCGCGCGCCTGCCCGCCCGCCAAGGGGGCGTGGAGGGAGTGGATCGCCCGCGCCCGCGAGCTGCGCCGCCACCTCCGCGAGGCGAAGCGCGCGGCGCGCCGGCTCCAATCCTCATCCCCGCCGGGGTGAGCGCGGAGGATGGGGGCCGTCCCATCCCGCGGCGCCCGGATGCCCGTGACCCGGCCGGCGGAACTATATATATGAGTGATCGCCGGTTATGATGATGAACCTCATGATCGGATGGATGAGGTTTTGTCTTATATATGTTATGCTGGGTCTATGTGGGGGGTAATATTGCATTTCAAGGAGAGCGTATGAGCACAATGATCAAGGCCAAGGAGCTGCTGTCCGAGATCGACTCTCAGATCGGCGCGCTGGAGCGCGACCTGAAG
>JACPCT010000283.1 GCA_016184445.1 Candidatus Tectimicrobiota bacterium
GCGGAACTTGCCGTCGATGAGGGCGACGGTGGGGCAGTTCATCACCCCGTGGAAGCCCGCCCCGGCCAGCCGGTCCACGAAGCGCGCCATGTCGCGGGTGGGGTCGGCTCCCAGCACCCCCGCGACGACGGGGCACTCCTTCACCACATTCAGGATGGAGCGCTCGCCCAACTCCAGGGTGATGGCGTTGGCGTCACCGATGGGAAGATAGCCGGCCATGGAACTCAGGCCCTGCATCCGGAAGTAGGCCAGGTTGAAGGTGCTCACCAGGTCGGCGCCGCCCCGGGCGGCGAACTTGGCCGTGATCCCGCTCCCGCAGAGAGCGTCGTAGATGGCCCTCCCCGCCCGGCGCTCGGCGCGAAGCCGGGCGACCACCTCATCCCGTGTGAATTTTCCGGCCACGGCTCCTCCTTCCCAAGGACCTCCCCAACGATTTCCGCGCCTGGGCCCAAGCCATAAATCCACAATGACCAGCTAAAACATTAGAAAAACATGTTCATGCAACTGAAAATAAACGTATTTTACCCTAAAGTTAAAGTAAAACATCAAGCCTATAGCGGCCAACGCTTCCCTGCGGCTACCCGAGGGCGGTTGCGGGAGGCAGGACCGGTATGGGAGAATTCGGGGTAGCCCCTGCGAAGGGGCTGTATCCGTTGTCCGAGCGATTTCCCTCTTGTGGCCCCGTCCGCCCGAGCCGCTCCGCCCCCTCCAGGGCGGGGCGGCACGGGGCCACTCTTTTGCTCCTTCTCTACTCCTCCGGAGCCGAAGCCTTACTCTTCACAGAGGCTTTTCTTCTGCTACGCCGCCTCGCCGCCGGGGCGCTGTGGACCGGGGGCACGGCGGGGGCCTCCCTCCCGTTGCCCCCCTCCCCGTTGGCGCGGCCGCCCCCCAGCCCGGTGACGATGTAGCTTCCGCTCCGCTCGTCCTTGCGCAGAGACACCAGCCCGCCCCGCTGGGCGTCCTCCAGCAGGTCGCTGAAGGTCCGGTAGCCGTGCCCCCGCTCGGTGAAGGAGGGGCGCTTGCGCTTCATCGTTTCCTTGACGATGGAGGACCAGAGGATGCCTACGTTCTCGCGCTGGAGGGCGTCCAGCGAATCCAGCAGCAGACCGAAGGCCTCGCGCTTCTGCTTGGGCAGATCGGAGGGGATGCGGGGGTGGGCGGCCTCGGGGGCCTCCAGGTCCTCGTAGAAGATGAATTCGTCGCAGTTCGAGACCAGCAGCTCCGAGGTCGAGTCCTTCATCCCCAGCCCGATCACGTGCTTGCCGTTCTCCTTGAGCTTGGACACCAGGGGGGAAAAATCACTGTCGCCCGAGGCGATGACGAAAGTGCTTATGTGCCCCTTGGAGTAGCACATGTCCATGGCATCCACGACCAGCCGGATGTCGGCCGAGTTCTTCCCCGTCAAGGACCGCCGCGGAATCTCCACCAGCTCGATGCCCGCCTCGTGGAGGGCGCCCTTGTACTTGGCGAAGCGGGACCAGTCGCAGTAGGCCCGCTTCATCACCACCTTGCCCTTCTCCACGAGCCGGGCGAGCACCCGCTCGATGTCGAACTCCTCCTGGCCCGACCGGGTGAATCCATGGGCGAGGTTCTCGAAATCAATGTACAGGGCGATCTCTTCGCTCCGCTCTGCCATGCTCATCCCTCTCAGGGCGTCCGTCGGGCGGCCGCCAGCGCGGCTTCGGCCTCCCCATCCCTACCACAGCAGCGGAAGGCAACGAAACCCCTCTAGATGTGGTCAGCCAGCATCCCCTCCACCACCAGCAGCCCGGCGAGGAAGAGGAAGAGGAGCGGTCCCAGATCCGTCCGCCCCTCGACGGACCGGGCGGGGTTGCTCTCCCCTGCGCGGATGGCGCTGAAAGCCAGCTGAACCCCCGGGAGCCGCTCCCGCAACGCGGAATCGCTCAGGGGCTCCAGATCCCCTTCGGAGGCGGGCGGGTTCACGGCGAGGATCTGGGGGGGCCCCTCGGTGAAAAGGACCTGATAGAGGCCGGCCTGCCCGGTGCGCTCGAAGCGCCCCTGCCGCGCCGGCGGAGCGGATCGCTCCTGCGCCGCCGGGGCGCCGGGCCGGGAGGGCGGCTGGGAGCTTTCCAGGCGGAGGGTGATTTCCTCGCCGCGGGGGGTGCGTATCCTCACGGCCTCGTCCCGCCCGGCGGCCGCGGGGCTCACCTCCAGGGGCTGCCCCGCGTCGAGAGACATGGAGGCCGTCCCTTTCGCCCGGCCGCCGAGGAAATCCACCAGCCCCCGCGCGAAGGGCACGAAGACCGGATGGACCGGGAGGTCCCCCCAGTCGCGGTCGCAACTCGAGGCCCACACGGCGGCCCTCCCGCTCCCCCGCGGCCCCGCCACCAGGAGAGGGGTGCCGTCGGCCAGGGTGAGCAGGGACCTCGCCGGGCCGATCGGCGACAGCGGGAAGATCTTGCCCACCCGCACCCGCGAGAAGAACCGCCCGGGGTTCCGCCCCAGCGTCGAGAAGACCGGATGATCCTGCAGTTCCAGCGGGACCGCCGGATGCCCGGGCGGGCTCAGGGGCCGAGGCCCCCCGATGACGGCCGGCAGCCAGCCGCCGCCGGGCAGGGAGCGGGCCGCCAGGTCCCCTCCCGCCAGGAGGAACCCGCCCCCGTTCTCGACGAACCGGCGGAGCGACTCCGCTGCCCGGGCGGGCCACTGCCCCACGTTGCAGGCGGCGACGAAGTCGTAGTCCTCCCACCTCACCTTCGCCAGCTCGTAGAAGGCCACCACATCCACCAGCATGGGGGAATCGCCGCCCGGCGGGGAGGCGCGGAGGGCGGAAGCCAGGTAGAACGTGTCGCTGTCCAGGAGCCCCCGCTGGGGGTCCCCGTCCACGAGCAGGGCACGGATCTGCTGCCCCATCGAGGCGGCGAAATAGCGCCGGTTGGTCGTCTCCAGGGCGTCGGGCCCCAGCTCCACCCGGCCGAGCAGGACCCCCTTCTCGGGCGCCCGGATGCGGAAGCTCGTGCCGCCGTCGGCCCCGGGCTCCAGCGCCAACTCCGCCGTGGCCACCCTCTCCTCCCCGACGAAGAGCGAGACCGGCACCCGATCCTTGCGTGTGTTGCCCCGGTTCACGATCCGCGCGGCAACGCTGAAGGGGGCCCCCGCCCGGGGCGGCCAGGGGCGCAGGGTGAGCGACGCGAGCACCACGTCATCGGTCCCCGCCTCGGGCGCCACGCGGACCATCTGGAGCTGGGTATGGGGCGTCAGCCGGCGCAGCCCCTGGACGCGCACCTGATCCCAGTCCCCCCGGGCGAAGTCGCTGAACACCATCACCGTCCGCCGGTCGGCCGGGACGTTCAGGCTCTCCAGGGCCCGCCGGACCGCCTGGGCCGGGTCGCCCGCCGCGTCGGTCTGGCCGATGGCGGCGAGGCGGGCGAGAGCCTGATCCCGGCGCTGGATGGCGGGCGGCCCCTCCACCCGCTCCTCCACCGTCGCCAGGACCGTCACCCGATCCGACGACGACAGATCCCGGACCAGCCGGTCGGCGGCCTTCCGGGCTGCCTCCAGGCGGGTTTCGCCCGCCGCCCGGTAGGCCATGCTCCCCGAGTTGTCCAGGACGATCACCAGATGGAGCGGCGACCAGGAGCTCCCGGACTCCCCGCCCGCCATCTGCAGGAGGGGCCGCGCCGAGAGAAGCACCACGATCGACACCGCCGAGACCCGCAGCGCGAGGAGGATCCAGTTGCGGAGGCGGCTGCGGGTCGTGAGCCTGCGCTGGGTGCGCAGGAGGAATTCGAAGGTGGGCAGCTTGTGCCGGCGGACGAGCCGCCGCCGGAGCAGGTGGATGAGTATGGGCAGGAGAACCAGCCCCATGCCCCAGAGCAGGACGCTATGGAAGAACTGAAATCCCACGGCGCCCCCCTATTTCGCCTTGGCCCGCCAGGCCAGGAAGCGGACCATGCCCCGGTCCAGCGGCTCGGCGGTGGAGAGGAGCACGTAGTCGATCCCCTGGGAGCGGCAGCGCTCGCGGGTCCCGTCCAAGAATTCCTGGAGGAGACCCAGGTAGGGACTCTTCACGACCTCGCACTCCACCGTCACGTTGCGGTCGGTCTCCACGTCCTCCATCCGGGCCAGCCCCTCGAAGGGGAACTCCAGCTCGGCCGCATCCAGGATGTGGAAGACGATGACGTCGTTCCCCTTCAGGCGGAGCAGGCTCAGCCCCCGGGCCACCGCCGCGGGGTCGTCGAGCAGGTCCGAGACGACGATCACCATGCCCCGCCGCCGGAGGCCCTCCGCCAGCCGCTCGAGCGAGCGGGCGATGCCCGTGCCCCCCGAGGGGCGCTCGGCGTCCAGAGCGGCCAGGATGCCCGTGAGGTGGCCCCGCACGGCCTTGGCGGGCAGCATCTGCTCGTCCGACTCCCGGCTGAGCATGAGCCCCACCGCATCGGACTGGCGGAGAAGGAGGTGGGCCAGCGAGGCGCTCAGGGTGGCGGCGTACCCCCACTTGGTCAGGGAACCCTCGCCGTAGTTCATCGATCCGCTGGCGTCCACCACGAAGTGGGCGCGGAGGTTGGTCTCGTCCTCGTACTGCTTGACGAGGTAGCGGTCGAACTTCCCGAACGCCTTCCAGTCGATGTGGCGGAGCTCATCGCCCGGGGAGTAGGCCCGGTGCTCCTCGAACTCGACGCTGAAGCCCCGGGCGCGGCTGCGGTGGATGCCGCTCATCAGGCCCTCCACCACATGGCGCGCGCGCAGCTCGAGGCTGGAGATGCGCGCCACGACGGAGGGATCGAAGAAAGCCGAGACCCCCGTGCGGGTGTCCTCCTTGGAGGAGAAGAGCGCGCTCACTCCGCCTCCGCCTCGGCGGGAGGCGTCACCGTCTCGAGCAGCCGGCCGATGAGGCTCATCGGGTTCAGGCCCTCGGCCTGGCCCCGGAAATTGACCAGGATCCGGTGGCGCAGCACCGGCTCGGCGAGCGCCCGCACGTCCTCGATGGAGGCGGCGTAGCGGCCTCGCAGCAGGGCCCGGGCGCGCGCGCCCAGGATGAGGTACTGGCTCGCCCGGGGCCCGGCCCCCCACTCGACGAACTCGCGGACGAAGGAGGGAGCGTTCGCGTCGGTGGGCCGGGAGGCCCGCGCGAGCGAGACGGCGTACTCCACCACGTAGGGGGCGGCTGGGACCCGCCGCACCAGGTCCTGGAAGGCGAGAATCTGGGAGTCGTCCAGGACCTTCTCCAGGACGGGCTCGTAGTCCGAGGTGGTCTGGGCCACAATCGAGGTCTCTTCCTCGAAGGTCGGGTAGTCCACCCCGATCTCGAACATGAAGCGGTCGAGCTGCGCCTCGGGCAGCGGGTAGGTGCCCTCCTGCTCGACCGGGTTCTGGGTGGCGAGGACGAAGAAGGGCGGCTGGAGGGAGTGGGTCTGGCCGCCGGCGGTCACCCGCTGCTCCTGCATGGCCTGGAGGAGCGCCGCCTGGGTCTTCGGAGGGGTGCGGTTGATCTCGTCGGCCAGGAGGATCTGGGTGAAAACGGGCCCCCGGATGAAGCGGAAGACCCGCCTCCCCTCGGCCGATTCGTCGAGGATGTCGGTGCCCGTGATGTCCGAGGGCATGAGGTCCGGCGTGAACTGGATGCGGTTGAAGTCGAGCTGGAGCACCTGGGCCAGGGTGCGGATGAGGAGGGTCTTGGCCAGGCCCGGGACGCCCATCAGGAGGCAGTGGCCCCGCGAGAGAAGCGCGATCATCACCAGCTCGATGACCGAGCTCTGGCCGATGATCACCTTCCGCACCTGCGCGATGATCTGATCGCGCTTGCGGCCGATCTCGCGGGCCACCTCGACGTCCACGGCGCCCATCGGGCGCTGCTCCACCATCTGCTCGCTGCGGCTTTCGTCCATTCGCTCCACCTTTCAGCGTCTTTGGAGGGCGCGGGCGGCCTCGCGCTCGCGCTGGGCCTTCTGCTTATCCCCGGCCTTCTCATAGAGCGCCGCCAGGCGCTCGTGGACCAGGGGGATGAACGGATTGATATGAAGCACCTCCTCCCACGACTTGAGCGCGGCGGCGAGGTTGCCCCCGAGCTCGTGGGCCATCGCCCGGTGGATGTAGGAGGTGGCGTAGTCGGGGTCCACATCAAGCGCCCGCTGGATGTGGTGGAGCGCCTGCTCGGGCTGCCCGGCCTGGAGCTGGAGCCGCGCGATGCGGTTCAGCAGGGGCTGCGAGTAGGGCTCGTCCCGGAGGGCGCGCGTGTACTCGATGAGCGCCGCCTCCATCCGGCCCGTTACCGACAGGCGATCCCCCAGCCGCATCCTCCGCCGGGCGACGGCGTTCTTGAGGGCTTCCAGGTCGGCGGCGTTCTCATCCACCGGCCCGGTCGGCTTGAGGCGGAAGCGCTGCACCTGGGCGCCGGGGCGGGGGCGCAGCGGCCGGCGCTTGAGCTCCTCCTTCCGCTTCTCCTCGAAGCCGCCTCCGGCGCTTCGGTCTTCGCGGGGGCCGGAGCCTCCTTGGCCCGCCCGATGGCGCGCAGCGCTTCGGCGAGGCCTTTCTTGCCGCCCCGGCGCTGGATGAATTCGGCGGCGCTCGCGGCCTCGGCGTAGGCCAGTTGCACGTCGTCCGGGGTGTCCAGGTAGATGAGGCTCGGCTCCATCCGCTGGAAGGGGATGAACGTGTTGGTCTCCCGGGCCGGGGCGAGAAGCATCTCCTCGCCAGGGTGCAAGTAATCGTCCCCCAGCCCGCGCCAGCGCCTCTCCAGGTACTTGGCGATCCCCTCGTGGAGCCAGATGGGGGTCCGGTTCTTGGTGCCCACCACGATGAGGTAGTGGACGTACTCGTGCGAGGCGGTGTCGAGCCAGCGGTAGCCCCGGAGAAGGGCCCCCGGCGAGAGCATCATGATCTTGTTGAACTTGCAGATGCCCACCGCCCCCTTCCCCTCGATTTCGGTCTGGGAGAGGGTCGACGCCTTGTTGAAGCGGGAGGCGTCGGTGAACACCTCGACCCGGACAGGACGGGACGGGCGCACCCCGAGCTCATCCCCGAGGACGCGGTAGGAGGCCTCGAGGGTCTCCACCAAGTAAGGCATGAGCACGGCGTCGGAGGGGTCGTGCCAGATCTCGAAGTGGGGCGTGCGGTGGACCTTGAAGCCCTCGACCGCGGCCTGGGACTGCCGCACGTGGAGGCGCAGCTCCAGCCACTCGCTGTCTCCCGCGCGCTTGCGCAGCGCCGAATCCAGCCGCTCGATGGACTTCGAGAACTCCCCCTTCAAATAGAAGATGGAGCCCTCGAGGCCCTCCCACTCGGGCAAGCCGGGCTTCTCGGCCTTCAATCGCGCGAGAAGGCGCTCGGCCCCCTCGAGGTTCCAGGCGCGGAGCTCGTCCACCACCTGGGCGTAGCCCTCCGGGCGGACGACCTCCTGGGCGGGACGCACCGGCCGCGAGAGGGTGTGGGCATAAGCCGGAACGGAGAGGCCGACGGCCAGCCCGGCGGCGAGGGCGAGGACCGCCGCTCCGCCCGCCCATGCACGGATTCTTCTTCTCATTTCGTCAGCCTGTCGAAGTAGTCCTCAATCTCCCCGCGGAGGCCGCCCGGCATGCCGTCCTTGAGGGCCTCCATGACTTCTTCCCGGAACTGGGGCGGGACGCGGTACTGGTCCCGGTCCGGGATGAGCACCTCGCTGAACTGGGTGCCGAGCTGCCCCTCCTCCCCCTCGCGCCCCTGCTGACGGAAGTCTTCCTGGCCCTGCAACTCGGGATTGCGCGCCCACCAGCCCGTCCCGGGCGCCCGGTAGACACCGAAGCCCTGCGGCGTCCCCATGCCGAAGTTGCCGCGCTGGGCCATCTGCTGCATTGCCTGCTGCATGGCGCTCTGGCCCTGGGCGAGGCGCTGGATGGCCTCCTCCTCGGGAGGAACGGCCTGGGAGGGACTCCTCTTCCCCAGCGAGACCCCCGCCTGGCCCATCGCCTGCCCCGCTTCCACAATGCGCCGGAGGATGGCCGGGTCGATGAACGGGAAGACCTGCATCAGCTGCCGCAGCCGCTCCTCGAAATTGGCGAGCCGCTTCTTGAGGGCCTCCTGGCGGAGATTCAGGCCCGAAAGACCCGCCCGGTCCTCGGCCGAGAAGCCGCGCTCGGCGCCCTGGAGAAGCCTCTCGATCTGCTTGCGGGCCTCCTCCCACCTCGCCTTGCGGCCGGCGGCCGCCTGGTCCTCCACGCACTCCGGCCCGCGCAGGGCGGCCCACCACTCGCGCATGCGGTGGTAGATCGCGCCCCAGTCGCCGCGCTGAAGGAGCGGCTCCATCTCCTCCATGGCCTGCTGCCGGGCGCGGCGCGGGCTTCGTCTCTCCCTGCACGCAGACCGTCTCGCCCGCCTTCTCGGCCAGGGCCTGCTCCTCCTTGCGCTCGCGGGCAATCTGCTCGGCGAGCCCCTTGAGGCGCGGGGCGGCTCCCTTCTTGAGGCGGTCCACCGCGTTATCCATCAGGCTCACCGTCTCGCCGAGGATGGCCTGCTGCTCCTCGACGATGGCGGAAAGCTCGTTCTGCTGGCTGCGCATCGGGCTGCCCCCGCGCTGGGCCATCATCTGCTGCTGCTGCATGCCGCGGAGGGCGGACCGCATCCGCTGCATCTGGCCCATCATCTGGCGGAGGGCCTCGAGCGCGCCGCGGAGATTGCCCTGACGCATCATGTCGCGGACACGGTCGAAGCCCTTCATCATGTCCTGCATCGGCAGGTTGCGCATGCCCCGCTGGTTCATGAACTCGGCCGGCATGCGCTGGGCCAGGCTGGAAAGCTCCTGCATCAGCTTATTCATCTCGCGCTGGAGCTCGGCGAGCTCCTGCTCGAGCCGGCGCCTGGTCTGGTCATCCATCCCTCCGTCCCGCCGGAGCTTTTCGAGGGCGCGCTCCAGGGCCTGCTGGCGCTGGAGGAGGGAGTCAGCCGACCGCCCGACGCGGTCCATCCGCACGTTGCGCTGGATGTCCTCGCCCATGGAGGCGAGGCGCTCCAGGGTCTCGGTCGCCTCTTCCTGGCGGGAAGCCAGGTCCTCTTCCCTCTGGCGGCGCTGCTGGGGGCTCTCCCCCGGCGAGGCGGGCTGCTCGGCCGGCCGCAGGAAGCGATCCAGGGCCTCCCGGAGCTGTCTCTGGAGCATGTCCAGGTCCATGCTGGCGAGCGCTTCGCGCGGGTTCTGGGAGCGGAGCTGGGTCCGGGACCTTTGGATGGCCTCCAGGATGTTCTCCGCCTTGCGGGTCATGGAAGTGTCCGGGGCGGGCGCCCGAGGGCGCGCCTGGCGGGTCTCCTCGCCCCGGCGCGCGGCGGGGGCCTCCTTGC
Source organism: Candidatus Tectimicrobiota bacterium (assembly GCA_016184445.1). GTDB lineage: Bacteria > UBA8248 > UBA8248 > UBA8248 > UBA8248 > 2-12-FULL-69-37. Next base: position 9,268 of record JACPCT010000283.1, read on the forward strand.
TTTTCCGGGCCTCCTGGGACGCCTTCTTCTCCTCCTTGCGGTCGCCCCTCTCCAGGAAGTCGCCGAGGAGGTCGAGAATCTGGGAGGAGATCTTGCCCAGGTCCTCGTCCAGCTTGGCGATCGCGGCCTCGCGGTCCCGGATGCGGATGGTGAAGGGCGCGCTGAACCCCTTCTTGGGGCCGCTCACCGTGTCCGTGTCCTCGGCCATGAAGCGATAGGTGAGGACGGCGCCGGGCCTCAGCCCCATGGAGCGGAGGTCGAAGAGGTGGGTCCCATCCACCGATTTCTGGGGCGACTCGCCCCCCCACACGCGGAGATGGCGCGCCGGGCCGCTGCCCACCCGCACCTCCAGGGAGACGCTCCGTACCCCGAAGTCATCCGACGCACGGAAGCGCACGCCCACCTGCTCGTCCGCCTCCACGGTGAGATCCTTGCCGGGCTCGAGCACCTCGACCTGAGGCGAGGTGTCCGGAATGATGTCGATCCGGTAGCGGGGAGGCGCCGGGTTGGCGAAGCCGAAGGTGTCCGTCAGGCGCACCTGGTAGGAGCCCGGCCCCGCCAGGAGGAGCACCCCTTCGAGCGCCCCGTCCTTGGCCAGCTTGAGGGGGACGCGCCAGCCGTCCGCCATGGCCAGCACGGCCTCTTTGAGGGGGCGATCCGCCCGCACGCGCACGTGGACGGTCGAACCCAGGTAGGTGCGGATGTGTCCCCCTTCTTCGCCCCGGCTGGCCTTGAGCCCCGTGTACTCGGGCGGGAAGTACACCACCTCGATACCCGCCACCTCGGGCGGCTGGACCACTTTCA
>JACPCT010000284.1 GCA_016184445.1 Candidatus Tectimicrobiota bacterium
CCGCCAGGGCGAGCGCCATGGCCTGGCCCAGGCCGCTGCCCGCGCCCGTCACGAGGGCCACTTGCCCATCCAAACGGAACTTGTCCAGGATCATCGCGGCACTCCGGCTGGTTTCCACCACGGTTGCCGGCATGAATCCAGCATGAACGGCGCCTCAAGCTAGGGGATGGGCCGAGGGGGTGTCAACCGCGGGAGGAGCCCGGTTTTCCTTCTCCCCGGCGTGTGGCATCCTGCCTCTACAGGCTCAGAAATCCGGACTTTCCCCTGGGGAGGCGCGCTTGCACACGCGCAAGACCGACATCTTGATCCTCGGCTCAGGCGGCGCGGGCCTCCTGGCCGCGCTGGCCGCCCGCGACCGTGCGCCGGGGCTTGATATCCTTGTCGCGGTCAAGGGCCTCTTCGGCAAGAGCGGCTGCACCCGGATGGTGCAGGGGGGCTACAACGCCGCTCTCTCGCCCGGGGACTCGGCCGGGAACCACTTCCTCGACACCCTTGAGGGCGGGGCCTGGATCAACGACCAGGAGCTGGCCTGGACCCTCGTGAGCCGCGCCCCGGACTGCGTCCGGCGCCTGGAGACCGTCTGCGGCTGCTTCTTCGACCGCAACCCGGACGGCACCATCCACCAGAAGGCCTTCGCCGGCCAGAGCTTCGACCGCACCGTCCACAAGGGGGACTTGACCGGAATCGAGATCACCAACCGCGTCTCGGAGCAACTGGTGCGCAGGGGCGTCCCCGTCCTGGAGGAGCACCGCGCCGTCGCCCTTCTCCCGGCCCGGGGCGGGGAAAAGCGGATCGCCGGGGCGCTCCTCCTGGACATCCGCACGGGCGAGTTCGTGGCCGTGAACACCAAGTGCACCCTGCTCGCCACGGGCGGCGGGCCCACCCTCTACCGGATCTCCGCCTGCGCCCAGGAGCTCTCGACCGACGGCATGGCCATCGCCTGGGAGGCGGGGGCCGAGTTCTGCGACATGGAGATGGTCCAGTTCCACCCCACCGGAATCCTGACGGGCGAGGGCCTCCAGATCACCGGCACCCTGCTCGAAGAGGGCCTCCGCGGGGCGGGGGGCCACCTCAAGAACGCCCTCGGCGAGCGCTACATGGCGCGCTACGACGCAGAGCGGATGGAGCGCTCCACCCGCGACGTGGTGGCCCGGGCGGGCTACACCGAGATCATCGAAGGCCGTGGCACCGGGCGCGGGGGCGTCTTCATCGACGTGAGCCACCTGGGGCGGGACTTCGTCTGGAAGAACTTCAAGGGGATGGCCGAGCGCTGCCGCGACCTGGGCTACGACCTCGCGGGCGGCCCCGTCGAGGTCACCCCGACCGCCCACTACATGATGGGAGGCGTCAAGATCGACCCCGGCTGCCGCACCAGCCTGCCCGGCCTCTTCGCCGCGGGGGAGGACGCGGGGGGCACCCATGGCGCGAACCGCCTCGGCGGGAACGGGGTGGCCAACTCCACCGTCTTCGGAGAGATCGCGGGCGAGGTCATGGCGGAGGCGGCGAATGAGGCACCCCGCCTCCCCTTCGACCCCGAGGCGGCCCGCCGGGCCGAGGAAACCGCTCTCTCCGCCCTGGGCGGGGACGGCTCGCCCTACCCCATCCGCGCGGCCCTGAAGGATTTGATGTGGGAGAAGGTGGGGCTCAGGCGGACGGGCGCGCGCATCGAGGAGGCCATCGGCGAGATCGCGGAGCTCCGGGAGCGCGCGGCGCGGACGCGGGCGGGCGGCGGCAAAGCCTACAACCTCGCCTGGCAGCACGTCCTGGACGTGCGGAACCAGCTCGCGGCGGCCGAGCTCATCGCCCGCTCCGCCCTTGAGCGGGACGAGAGCCGGGGGAGTCACTTCCGGGACGACATTCCCCATCCCCGCCCGGAGGGCCTCTACAACATCTTCCTCCGGAAGGAGGGGGCGGGCTTCCGCATGGAGCGCCGCCCCGTTCGCTTCACCCGCATGCGGCCCGGGGAGGCGCGGATCGCGCCCGTCTCCTCCTACGTGGACTGAGGAGAGGATGGATTCCGCCAACGCCCCCCAGCCGACGGCCCGGCCCCCGCTGTGGGACCTCACCGCCTGGCGCGCCCTCTACCCGGGCATGTGGGCCTGGCTCCTCCAGCGCCTCTCGGCGGTGGCCGTCCTCGTCCTCTTCCCGCTCCACGTCATAAACCCCTACGTGGACTGGATCCGCGTCGCCATGCTGGCCTGCGTCACCTGGCACGCCATGCACGGGATCAAAGTCCTCCTGACCGACTTCGGCTTCCCGGCCCGCCACCAGCGGAAGCTCCTGGCCGTTCTCTCCGTGCTGGGGCTCGCCTCGTTCCTGGGGCTCGCCTTCCTCCACCGGGGCTACTGGAGGTTCCTGGGATGACGACCGAGGCGGTTTTCCGCATCCGGCGCGGCGGGGCGGCGGACGACCCCGCGGAGCGCTTCGACCGCTTCCGGGTGGCCCTCCGGCCCCGGATGACCGTCCTCGACGCCCTGGTGGCCATCCAGAGCGGCGAGGAGCCCACTCTCTCCTTCCGCTACTCCTGCCGGGTGGGCATGTGCGGCACCTGCGCCCTGCGGGTGAACGGCCGCCCGCGCTGGGCCTGCCGCACCCGGGTCGAGGGCCTGGGCGGGGAGGTGCGGCTCGAGCCCCTCACCCACTTCCCGGTCCTGCGCGACCTAGCGGTGGACATGGCCGTGTTCTTTGAGAAAATGAAGCGCGCGAGGGGCTGGCTGGAGCCCTCGGGAGAGGCCGCCCGCGAGCCGGTCCGGCTGGCGCCCGAGAGTCCCGAGCGGCGGCGGATCGAGCCCCACATCGAGTGCATCACCTGCGGCATCTGCTACGCCGCCTGCGGGATGGTGGGCCACATGCCGGATTATCTCGGCCCCGCGGCCCTGAACCGCGCCTTCACTCTCGTGGCCGACAGCCGCGACGGGAGGGGGGCCGAGCGGCTCGCCGAGGTCTGCGGGGAGCACGGCGCGTGGCGCTGCCACAGCCAGTTCAACTGCACCGAGGCGTGTCCCAAGGGCATCAGCCCCTCGGACGCCATCCAGGCCCTGAAGCGCCGGGCGCTGGCCGGGGGCGCGAGAGCCCTGGCCGCCTCGCTCCTGAGAGGCCTCGCCCCGGGGAGCAGCCGCCCCACCGCCTGACAGGGGCCAAGAAGGGAAGGAGGGAACCGCCATGCGGACCACCGAAGCCGCCGCCATCCAGCCCGGCCTCATCCGGGAGGTCGCCTTCGAACTCAACCGGCGCGCCGCCATCGCCATCCCCCGGGACGTGGAGGGCTCCATAAGCGCCCTCGCCCAGCGGGAAACCCAGAAGCTCGCGAAGTTCGTCCTCCTCGAGATCGTGAACAACTACAAGATCGCCGTCGACGACCAGCGGCCCATGTGCGCCGACACCGGCCTCCCCCGCTTCTACGCCAAGGTCGGCAACGACGCCCGCGTCGAGGGCGGCTTCGTGGCCCTGGAGCGGGCGGTACGGGAGGGCACGGCCGAGGCCACCCGCAAGATTCCACTCCGGCCCAACCGCGTGCATCCCCTCACCCGGAAGGATTACAACAACAACGTGGGCATCCACGCCCCCACGGTGGACTACTCCTGGGAGCCCGGGGCCGACTGGATGGACCTTACCTGCTTCCAGAAGGGCGGCCTCTTCGGGGGGGACTACCGGATGCTCTTCCCGGGGGACGGCATCCCCGGCATCAAGCGCTTCTACCTGGACGTGATCAGCGAGTTCTTCAAGCGCGGCCTCTCCTGCCAGCCGGCCATCGTGGGGGTGGGCATCGGGGGGACCAAGGACGTCTGCGTCCGCCTGGCGAAGGAGGCGGCCTGCCTGCGCGTCGTCGGGGACCGCAACCCCGACCCCCAGGTCGCCAAGCTGGAGGAGGAGCTCCACGGGCTGGGCAAGAAGACCAGCCTCGGCCCCATGGGCTTCAAGGGAGAGGGGGCGGTGCTGGACGTCCACATCGAGGTGGCCTACACCCACACCGGCGGGATGCCCGTCTCCATCCACCACCAGTGCTTCGCCCTGCGCCGGGCGACGGCGCGCATCCACGCGGACGGGAACGTGGACTACCGCGAGAACCCCCTCTGGTTCACCGGCTACTACCGGCGCGAGACGGTGAGCTGAGCGCGGAGGATGGAGCGATGACCCCGGGCGGCACGTCCGACCTTCCGATGGATGAGCACCACCTGACCACGCCGGTCGGCCCGGAGGACCTGGGCCGGCTCAAGATCGGCGACATCGTCTTCCTCACGGGCCTGGTCTTCACCGGCCGGAACGGCCTCTACCGGAAGCTCTTCGAGGAGAAGGCCGCCCCGCCCGCGGACATCCCCTCCCTCACCAACGTCACCTTCCACTGCTCCCCCGCCGTCGGGGAGAAGGCCCCCGGCGTGTGGGAAGTGGCCGCCGTGACGGCGACCGCGAGTTTCCGCTTCGAGAAGCACGTGCCCATGCTGATGGACCAGTACGGTGTGCGCCTCGTCATCGGGAAGGGAGGCATGTCCCCCGAAGTGTACGAGAAGCACTTCAAGCGGCTGGGCGCGGTCTTCCTCAACACCGTGGGCTACGGCATCGGCGCCCGGTACGGCCGGGGGGTCAAGGGGGTGCGGTCCGTCCACTGGCTCGAGGAGCTGGGCATCGCCCAGGCCATGTGGGTGCTGGAGGTCGAGGGCTTCGGCCCCTTCCTCGTCGAGTGCGACAGCCAGGGCAGGAGCCTCTACGGCCTGGCCCTGGGCGAGACGAACGAGGAACTCAAGCCTCTCTACGAAGGCCTGCCCCTCCCCTCGCTCCGGCGGCTGGGAGAGGTTCACAACCCCGAAGACGAAGTTTTCTGACGCCCGGGCGAGCCGGGCCCGGCCCGGCGCCTCCGTCCCTCTCCGCGCCCGCGGGGAGGGCCTTATTGCGGGAGGAAACGGTGGCCAAGGGAATTGTGTGGATCACGACGACCTGGATGCACGGCTTCCAGGACCCCATGCGCTACCTCAAGCCCCTGGAGGACCTGGGGCTGGAGGTCCTCATCGACTCGAACGGGCGGGACGCGACCGAGGAGGAGATGATCCGGAAGCTCCCCGGCGTGGTGGTCGCCATGCCGAGCAACGACCCCTTCAACGAGCGCACCCTCGCGGCGGCGGACAGCCTCCGCCTCATCGCCCGGACGGGCGTGGGGGTGAACACCATCGACCTGGAGGCGGCCACCCGCCGCGGGGTCGTGGTCACCTACGCCCCGGGCCAGAACGCCGATTCGGTGGCCGAGCACGCCATCGGCCTCATGCTCTCGGCCGCGCGGCGCATCTCCGACCACGACAAGAAGCTCCGCCAGGGCGCCTGGGGCGCCCTGCGGCTCCCCGTCCCGCCCCTGCGGGGCAAGACGCTGGGCATCATCGGCCTCGGGAACGTCGGCAAGGCGGTCGCCCGCCGCGCCGCGGCCTTCGGGATGGAGATCATCGCCCGCGACATCGTCCGCGACGAGCGCTTCGCCGCCGAGGTGGGCGTCTACTACAAGCCCTTGGAGGAAGTGATCCGGCGCGCCGACTACCTCAGCTGCCACGTCCCCCTCACGGACCTCACGCGGGGCCTCATCAGCCGGGAGGCCATCCGGAGCATGAAGCCCACCGCCTTCCTCATCAACACCTCGCGCGGCCCCGTGGTGGACGTGGACGCCCTCGCCGAGGAGCTCCGGCGGGGCACCATCCAGGGAGCGGCGCTCGACGTGCTCCCCCAGGAGCCGATGAGGCTCCCCCATCCCATCTTCGAGCTCGACAACGTCGTGCTCACCCCGCACATGGGCGGGCTGGGGGAGGACGCCTGCGAGAACTCGCTGCGCCACGCGGTCCACTGCGCCGTCGAGTTCCTCTCGGGCCGCCGCCCACCCGACGTGGTGAACCCCGAGGCCCTCGACCAGCCGGGGAGGAGGGGCTGAGGGGGCACGCGCGATCACCACTCCCCAGCGCCTGGGGCAAGGTGCGTCCAGGGGAGAACACGACCGGCCAATCCGTTTCCTCGCCCGCGCGCTCTCCCGTCTCATCCCCGGGGCCAGCTATGTCATTTTTGTGGCTTACTTCGCGTTTTTTGTGACCCGCCTCACACATCCTCGATCTCTTTTTGAAAATTCCACCCTTTCATTGAGGGTTCCGCGTTATATTATTTTCAAGATTAGCGCCCCCCATTTCACAAGGAGAAAACCGTGAAACGCGTGCTCGTAACCCTAGCGGTTGCGGGCGGCCTCCTCTGGATGTCCCAGACCGCCGCCTACGCCCAAGCCCCCAACGCTGCCTGTAACCTTCTTCCCCCGCAAGAACGTGCCCTCTGCAACCAGCGCATCAACGAGCGCCGGGCCGCCTGCGCCCGGCAAGCCACTCCCCAGGCCCAGCAGGCGTGCCTCCAAGCATTCAACGCCCTCACCGCCCGGCTG
>JACPCT010000285.1 GCA_016184445.1 Candidatus Tectimicrobiota bacterium
CCCCAGATGGGCCGCTCGCGCCCCCCCCTTGCGCAGGGAGGGGAGGGGGCTGCCGTCGAGATAGGCCCGGGCCGTGGCCGGGCTGGCGGCGAAGCGGTCGGCCACGAAGGCGAGGGCCCTCAGGTGGCTGCGGTCGGCGGCGTCCAGTGGAAGGGGCAGGGGGCAGGGCCGCTCCGGGGGGATGCCCAGCCGGCTCAGGTCAGGCAGCGAGAACCCATCGGGGAAGACGTCGAGGCGGAAGGCGCCCCTCCCGCCGCCCCCCTCCTGGGGCTTCACGAAAAACACCGTCTCGTCCCACTTGCGCGCGAGCCGCTGGGCCTCCTCGAGGATGGCCCGGGCCGCCGCCGGGCCCTCGCCGTCCACCCCGATGGTGTGGTAGCGGGCGGCCAGGCGGGCGGGGTGGCCGTTCGATCCCTGCGGGTGGCCGTTGAGGAGCTCGTAGGTGGTCTTCTTGTTGGAGAGCGGCCCCCCGGGCGCCGTGACGGGCCCGGGCACCACCACCACCCCCCGCTCGATCAGGGCCTCCGCCAGGTGGCTGTCGTAGAGGCTCCGCTGGGCCGTCTGGCTGAGGACGAGGGTCTCGCGGGGGGAGCGGGCCACCCGCGCCAGGAGCGCCTCGCGCCGGTTCAGCACCTGGACGGGGATGGCGGCGCCCCGCTCGGCGAGCCAGGCAGCGGCGGCGCGGGCGGTCTCGGGGGTCAGGGGCATGCGGCTCGGCGAGCCGTCGAGGAGGAGGATCTCGCCCGGGAGGCGCCTCCAACCCTGCTTGCGCAGGCGCAGGTCGGCGAAGGCCTCCTCGCGGGCGGCCCAGCCGTTCATCCGCTCGATCAGCTCCTCGGTCAGGTTGCTGGCGGAGCTGTCGAACTCACGGCTGACGCGGACGAGATCCCACTCGCCGCCGCTCGCGTCCGGGCTGAGGCGGTAGAGGGAGAGGTCGCGGCGCAGGGGTCCGCGCGCGGTTTTCGAGGACTGAAAGGCGGCGCGCACGGGCGAACGCCTCAGGCGATCACGCGCCGGCGCGACATGATGTGGCGGAGCACCCAGTCGGACAGGGCGCCGCCCGCCGTCTTGCCCCCGAGGGCGGAGAGCCCGCTCGGCGAGGTGCAGTTCACCACGGTCACGCCCGCCATGTGCTCGGCCTCGCGCCGCAGGGCCGCGTCGTTCGCCACGCGGCCGGAGATGAGGATGTCCTCATCCTCGATCCCCATGTGGCTGCGGATCCAGTGCACGATGAGAGTCGAGCCCAGGGTGTCGCAAGCACAGATGACGAGACCCCGCCGGCGCAGCCAGCTAAGCAGCCAGGGGTCGGTGGCGGCGGCGACGCTGCCGTCCGCGCAGGGGGCGTCGGCCACCTCGGCCACCACGATCTCGCCGTGGAGGGCGGCGTGGCCGAGCAGGAGCCGGGCGCACCACCGGACCTCCTCTTTGGGGATCTCGAAGGTGGTGGCCAGGCCCGCGTCCACGAAGTCCCAGGCCAGGCGCGCCGAGTCGAAGAAGCCGGCGCCCCGGCCGTAGTTCACCCGCATCAGGTCGCGCATGCGGCCGGTCCCGGTCAGCTTGACGTAGGTGACGCGTATGCCCGCCGCCCGCAGCGAGAAGGCGAGCGAGGCGGCGCAGGTGGTCTTGCCCACCTCCATGTCCGAGCCCGTGACGAGCACCAGAGGGGTGCCCGGCGCCGAGTCCTCGTCTACGGGGACGCCCACCCCCGGGATCGAGATGAGGTCGCGCATGAGAGCGGGCCGTCCGCCGCGCTCCACCCCGCCCAGGATCCGGAGCTTGACCAGGGGGCGGTGGGGCTCGCTGCACAGGCCGGCGACGCCACCCACGTTCAGGAGATCCAGCTCCGCGCCGGGCGGCACCGGGCGGTCCGGCCCCCGGCCCGGGATGCCCCGGGTCGCGAAGCGCCCGCCCAGGGCCACCACCACCCGCGCGCCCGGTCCGAGGGGGACTTCCCGCGCCTGCCAGGCGTCGGACGAGCCGGAGAGGGGCTCGATCACCTCCAGGCGGTCCACGGCGCAGCCCTCGGGGGCGGAGGCCACCTCGGCCACGGCCACAGCGCCGCTCGCGAGCGGGGCGGGCAGGAGGGGGACTTCCCTTGCTTCCCTCGGGAGGGGCTCCGGGGCAAGGAAGAGCCCCCGGACCGTCGTGGCGAAATGGTCGACCTTGGTCGTCTCGGTCACCTTTCCTCGCTCCTAACCCAGGCTGGAAAGCGAAAGCCTGCGGGTAAAACCCCGGACGGCCTCCCCGACCCAGGGGGCGATCCCCTTCACTTCCTCGTCATGGAGGGTGCCCAGCCCCTCCAGCTTGAAGAAGACCCCGCGGGGTTCCACCACCGTCCCCGGCCCGGGGGGAGAGCAAGTCAGGAAAATCTCCCCCGGCCCCTGCAGCCCGGAGAGCCGTTCCCCATCCCGCAGGAAGCTCGGGGAAGCGCCCAATTTACCATAAATCCCGGGGCTCAACGAAGAGCCCACCCGGAGGGGGGTGGGGCCCGTGTTCCGCAGGAGAAGCTGGAAGCCGGTGAGCCGGGGCCGGGCAAGCTCGGGGATCCAGCGCTGGGCCTCCTCCCCGGCGTCGAGTCCCAGGAAGCCAGCCAGATGCCAGAAGACGGTGGGGGGGGGGCCGCCCTCGCGCCGTTCCAGTTCGCTCAGGAGCTGGGTGGTCCCCAGCATCCGGGGGTTCAGCTCCAGGGCGTAGGCCTCCCCACCGTGGACGATGAAATCCACCCCGAAGATGCCCGTGTAGCCGGCCCCCGCCGCCCACTCGCCCACCTTCAGGGTGGAGGCCTCGATGCGGGCCTGGACCGCCCGGGGGAGGCGGAGGTAGGCGCTGTAGTCGCTCCCGGCGTAGTCGAAGCGGTGCATGGCGCAGCCCTCCAGGCCGGTCACCATGACCGAGGGGTGGGACATCCACGCCCGGCCGCCGTAGATCAGGCCCGTCGCGCCCACGGCGGGCCCGGCGAGGAAGGCGCTCGCGATGACGGGAGCCTCCGGCCCCAGCTTCGCGGCCAGGCTCTCGCGGAGGCGGAGCAATTCCCCTGAAGTCTCGACGAGGTGGGTCTGGTTGCCCGAGGAGCCGATCCGCTCGGTGACGACAAAGGGCGTCCCCCACCGCTTGAGGAGTCCCGGCTCCAAGCCCTTCGCCTCGGTGATCTCCCCGGGGGGTACCATCAGCCCCCGCCGCTGGGCCTCCTCGCGGAAGGCGATCTTGTCGTCGAAGCGGGTCTTGAGGCCGAGGGGGTTGGCGAGGACCGAGAGGCGCCCGCCGCTCTCCCTGGCCAGGCGGGCCAGGAACTCGGTCGAGCGGTAGGGGACGATGAAGCGGGGAAGATCGTCCTGCCGCAGGAAGGCCCGCATCTCCTCCCCCAGGGGGCCGCCGTAGGCCTCGACGAGAGAGGTGTGGGTCCAGACGATGCGACGGCCACTGCCGCGCTCGACGGCGAAGTAGCGCAGGCGGGCGTCCCAGCGGGGCCCGTCGAGCCCCCAGTCGCAGGCGATGAGGAACTCGAGCGGAAGGCATTCCTCCACGGCGATGGCGTCGGCGGCGCGCAGCCCCTGGAAGCCGAAGCGGGCGGAGGCGGGGGCGGCGGCCGCGAGGCGGCCGCGGAGGGTCTCGGCGGAGAATAGGGGCAAAGCGGTGGTGCCTCCTGGCCGGGCGCGCGTGGTCCCCCGGCCGCTCCCGGGGAAAATTCGCGCGATTCTAGGGGGATATCCCTCCTCCCGCAAATCTCCCCCGGCGCGAACTCCTTTCGCCACAAGAAAGAGGGCGAAGAATCCCGGCCTGTGCTAGTATTCTGGCGCTTAACGTCATCATGAGGATGAGAGGCGGACAGGAGGACTTTCCCGCTTATGGTCCGGCAGGAGGCCCTGGCACCTCCAGGCGAAGAACCCCCCGCGCCTGCCCCCGGGCGGGTGGGTCTGGGCCAGAGCCTCCGGCGCTACAAGACGGCGCTCGGAGGCCTGATCTTCCTTCTCCTGCTCCTGCTGACGGCCCTGGCGGCCCCCCTCGTCGCCCCCCACGATCCACACAGGGTGAGTATCGCCAGCCGCCTGAAGCCCGTCTTCTGGATGCGCGGCGGCGCCGTGACTCACCCCCTCGGCACGGACTCCCTGGGGCGCGACATCCTGAGCCGGCTCATCTACGGCGCGCGGGTCTCGATCCTGGTGGGCCTCGTCTCGGTGGCCATCTCGGGCGTAGTGGGGATCACGCTGGGGCTCCTGGCCGGGTTCTTCGGGGGCAAGCTGGACGACCTCGTCATGGGGCTGGCGGAAGTCCAGCTGGCCTTCCCTTTTATCCTTTTGGCCATCACGGTGATGGCCGTGGTGGGGCCCGGGCTCTTCAACGTGATCACTGTGCTGGGTGTCAGCCGGTGGGTGGCCTATGGGAGGGTGGTGCGGGGGCAGGTGCTCACCGTGCGGGAAAAAGAGTTCGTCGAGGCGGCCCGCGCCCTGGGCTACCCCGTCCACAAGGTGCTGTTCTTCCAGATCCTGCCGAACATCACCTCCCCGCTCATCGTGATTGCCACCTTCGCGGTGGCGGGGAACATCATATCGGAGTCCTCGCTGAGCTTCCTGGGCCTGGGCGTGCCGACCTCCACCGTGACGTGGGGGAGCATGCTCTCCGAGGGCAGGGAGTACCTGCGGGTCGCCTGGTGGCTGGCCACCTTTCCGGGCCTGGCCATCATGCTGACCGTGCTCAGCATCAATCTCATCGGAGATTGGCTCCGGGACTTCTTCGATCCGCGGCTGCGCGATCAGCCCTAGGCCCGTTGAGGGGGAATCATCCATGTCCAGGAGACGCACCTTCGCCGCCCTGACCGCCCTGTGGGCCGCGCTGTCCCTCACGGGCTGCGGCAAGAGCGGCGCGAACCGGCCGCTCACCATCCTGGTCTCGGTCGAGGCGAACACCCTGGATCCGCACTTCGCCACCTCCACCATCGAGTGGACCATCCTCATGAACGTGCAGGAGCCCCTGGTCGCCCGCGCGGACGACATGCGGGGGGTCCCCGCCCTCGCGGAGCGCTGGGAGGTGGACGCCTCGCAGAAGGTGTGGACCTTCCACCTGCGCAAGGGGGTGAAGTTCACGAACGGGGAGCCCCTCGACGCCCGGGCGGTCAGGTACACCTTCGAGCGGATGCGGGACAAGAAGCTCCGCACCCGGATCACGGTGCCCGGCCGCATCGCCCTGGAGAGGGTGGAGGAGGTGGACGCCCACACCGTGCGCCTCCACACCCGGACGCCCATCGCGATCGTCCCGGTCTGGCTGGTCAACGCCTTCATCCTCCCTCCCAAGTACTACGCCGCCACCCCGCTCAAGGAGGTCCTCTCCAAGCCGGTGGGGACGGGCCCCTACAAGGTGGCCGAGTGGGTGAAGGACGGTCACATCCGGATGGAGGCGAACGGGGAGTGGTGGAAGGGGAGGCCGAAGATTCCCGCCGTGGTGTGGCGGCCGGTGCCCGAGGCCTCGGCCCGCCTGGCGGAGCTCGAGGCTGGGGGCGCCGACCTCGTCACCAACATCACCTCCGATCAGGCCAACCTCATCGCCCGCCAGAAGAAGGGCTTCAAGATCTTCAGCGTACAGGGCGGCCGCCGGGTGTACATCGGCATCCGGACGGACTGGCGCGTGTTCGGCGACGTACGGGTACGCCGCGCATTGAACCACGCCGTGAACTTTGAGCTCATCGCCAAGAAGTTTCTTGTGGGTCATGGCACGCGGATGGCGAGCGTCGTGCTGCCCCCCAACGCGAACCCGGACGTGAAGCCCTACGCCTATGACCCGGCGAAAGCCAAGGCCCTCCTCGCCGAGGCCGGCCTGAAGGATGCGGACGGGGACGGGGTGCTTGAAGCGAACGGCCAGCCCCTCCGGCTCAAGCTGGACGTGCCCTCGGCGCGCTACCTCCAGGGTATGGAAATCTCGGAGGCCGTCGCCGCCGACCTGCGCGCCGTGGGCATCCACGTCGAGGTCCAGCCCCTGGAGTGGTCGGTCTTCCTCTCGAACCGCCGGAAGAAGATACTCTCCCCGCTCTACCTCCATGGCTTCAGTTCCGCCTTCAACGAGGAGACGGACCTGGGGGTGCTCCGGCCCTCCCTGTTCGCCAACCTGACGGCCTGGAACCATCCCTTGTTCGTCGCCTCCTACCGCGACCTGCGCACGGCGTTCGGCGCCGAGGCGAGGAAGAAGCTCAGCTACGATCTTCAGGCCCTGATCCGCGACGAGGCGCCCTGGATCTTCCTGTGGAACCAGTACGACTTCTTCGCCGGGAGCGCCCGGGTCGAGTGGAAGCCGCGCGCCGACGAGCGCATCTTCGTCCCGGCCATCCAGATGAAGGAAGCGAAGCCGGCCACGTAGGGCCGCGCCGTCCTGGTCATCGCCGGCGTGAGCTTCATCTCCTTCGTCGTCCTCTTCCTCTCCGGCGACCCGACGGACATCCTCGTGGGGGAGGACTGGACACGCGAAGAGGTCCAGCGGCTCCGCCACGACATGGGGCTCGACAAGCCCTGGCTCGTCCAGTACGCGCTCTATGCGGGCCGGGCCGTGCGGGGGGACTTCGGCGAGAGCCTGCGCTACCGCCGCCCGGCCTTTGATCTTATCGCCGAGCGCCTGCCCGCCACCCTGGAGCTGGCCCTCGTCGCCCTCTTCCTCTCCATCATCCTCGCCCTGCCGGTGGGGGTGCTGAGCGCCGTGAAGCGCGGCTCCCTCTACGACCAGGGGGGCATGGTCTTCGCCCTCGTCGGCCAGGCCATGCCGGTCTTCTGGCTCGGCCTCATGCTCATCCTCATCTTCGGGGTGGACCTGGGCTGGCTCCCCGTGAGCGGGCGGGGCACCCTGGCCCACCTCGCGCTCCCGGCCCTGTCGCTCGCGACCTACTCCATCGCGCGCAACACGCGGGTGATCCGCAGCTCCATGCTCGACGTCCTCAAGAACGAGTACATCACCACGGCGCGCGCCAAGGGCCTCTCCGAATGGATCGTCGTCCACCTGCATGCCCTGCGGAACGCCATGATCCCCGTCGTGACCATCATCGGGCTCGAGTTCGGCCACCTGCTGGGCGGCGCCGTGATCGTGGAGACCATCTTCGCCTGGCCGGGCATCGGGCGGCTGATGATCCAGGCCGTCTACGCCAAGGACTTCCCCCTCGTCCAGGCCTCGGTCACCATCACCGCGCTCATCTTCGTCTCCCTGAACTTCATCGTGGATATGCTCTACTCCGTCCTCGACCCCCGGGTGCGCCTGAATTGACCGCCTACTACTGGGACGCGGCCTCGCTCGGCCACGACACGGGCGGCTTCGTCGAGGGGATCCCCCGGGCCGAGCGCCTGCGGCCCGCCCGGCTGGCGGGGCGCGTCCCCGGCCTGGACCACCGGCCGGTGCGCCCCCACGGGGCGGAGGAGTGGGTGTTGCGCGTCCACGAGCCCGGCCACCTGGAGCGTGTCCGCCGGGTGTGCGCCCGGGGGCCAGGCCTCCTGGACCATCCGGACACCCTGGTGGGCGGCCCCGGCAGCCTCGCCGCCGCCCTCGCCGCGGTGGACGCCGCCCTGACCGCCGCCGACGTCGTGGCGGCCGGGGAAGTGGAGAACGCCCTCTGCGCCGTGCGCCCGCCGGGCCACCACGCGCTGCCGGACTACTCGATGGGCTTCTGCCTCTTCGGCACCATCTCCATCCTGGCCCGCTACCTCCAGGAACGCCACGGCCTGCGCCGCCTCGCCATCGTGGACTGGGACGTCCACCACGGGAACGGCACCCAGGCCGTCTTCTGGCGGGACCCGGACGTCTTCTTCACTTCCCTCCACCAGTTCCCCTTTTACCCGGGCACGGGGGCGGCCGATGAGCGGGGGGAGGGCCCCGGGGAGGGGACCACCCTCAACGTCCCTCTTCCAGCCGGTACGGCCGAGGGGACCTATCTCGCCCGCTTCGAGGGGGAGGTCCTCGCCGCCATCGAGAAGCACGCCCCCGAGGCCATCCTCGTCTCGGCCGGCTTCGACGCCCACGAGGCGGACCCCTTGGGGGGCCTCCTGCTGACCGAGGGGGCCTTCGCCCGGATGACCCGGGGGCTCAAGGAGCTGGCCGGGAGGCGCTGCGGGGGGCGTATCG
>JACPCT010000286.1 GCA_016184445.1 Candidatus Tectimicrobiota bacterium
GTCATGGTCCTCCTGCTCGGCGCCATCCTCTACCTCTGGTGGTCGCTCAAGGATTTGGAGGGCGGGAAGCGGGTGGGGGAGGGGCCAGAAGGCAAAGGGTAAAGTTCTTCAGAATCGTGCGCGGTACTCCGAGCGGACTTTCTGGATGAAGGCGTCGTAGTGCATCGGGTCTCCCACAGCAGGAGCAGGAGCCCGGTCGACGAATTTTGTTTCTTTCAGGTTCATATTATCCATCTCGATCACCACGGCTGCTTTTGCGTCCAACCCGACGCCAGCCTGACCGCCTCTCATTGCCACGGCCCGGAATTCGGCCAAGCAGTGTTCGATGAGCGCGCGAGGGTTCTTGTGAACCGTCTCCCCTTGCCGCAGGGGAGATTGGAAGCGTGGAGCCGCGTTTACAATCAAGCACCCTCCCGCAATGGCACGGGAGTCGTAGTGGTGAACGTGCTCATGATGGGCCTCGAAATCCCGCTTCCGGTTCTTCACGGCCTTCCGGTGCTCGGTCATGACGGACTTGACCTCGATGGCAACCTCGATCGTGGAGGGAGTCATTCTTGGGATGCCAGTGAGGCTAGCAGGGGGCTGTGTTCCAGGCGGGGGATTGCCAAGCACAAGGTCCACGTTCCAATCGGCGGTGCCTGCGCGGAGGGTGAAATTAAGATTGTAGGCCAGCAAGCCCTGCCGAGCCTTGTCCGCCATGTAAGGGCACGCGGCGGCCAAGTCCCTTGCCACGCACTCACAGAACGAATTGGAGTGCTTATTGGAGCGCGAGTGATAGCCCGCAGAACGCAGGTGGGAAATGAAATCCGAGGGATTCGGGCTCATTCGGCGGAAGGAGCGATGAATTCCACTTGATGGGCGGGTGCTATCAGCCTTCCGATACGGTCCTTAGCGGCTTCCACATATTGCGGCTCAATTTCAAAACCAATGGACGAACGATGCATTTCAATCGCGGCCAGTGTGGTAGTCCCGAGCCCCCAGAAAGGGTCGAGGACGGTATCCCCAACGAACGAGAACATGCCAATCAAACGGCGGGCAATCTCCTTCGGGAAGGGCGCGGGATGCGCCCGCTGAATCTCCCCGGGAACATCCGTCCATACTTGCTGGAACCAACGGCGATGGTCTTCTTTCTCGATCACCGATAGGGCGCGCTGCTCCGGCGTCGGGTGGCGGTAGCCGCCGGGCTTCCGGAAATTCAAGATGTATTCAATGTCGTTCTTGATGATGGCGTTGGGCTCGTAGGGCTTCCCAAGAAAAGTTGCGCCGTTCCCGGCGACTTCCGTGACCGCGTTGGCGATTTTGTTCCAGATAATTGGCGCCAGGGGGTCGAAGCCGATTTCTTGGCAAGCGACTTGAATGTAAGAGTGAAGCGGCTCGACAACATGACGGCCATGTGATTTCCGGGAGCGGCAAACATCTCCGACTACGACGCACATCCGCCCGCCAGGAACCAAAAGATCGAAGCAACGTTTCCAAACCTTATTCAGTTCATCTTGGAAACCAGCCCGTTCGCCAATGTGGCCAAGTTGCGCGCCGTTCTGATCGGAGGCGTATTCCTTCAAGTTCCAATACGGGGGAGAAGTGACAACCAAGTGAACTTGGGTTTCCTGGGGAAGTTCACGCATTTTTCGGGCGTCGCCAAGGTAAACGATGTGAGTGGTGTTGAGGATGGAAGGTTTGCTGTCCCACGCGCGCTTCTTCGCGGCCAGCTTTTCAGAGACGGAAGCCTCTTTCGACGGGCGCGCTAAGGTCTTGGGCATGTCCATTCTCGATATGCACATGCGAGAGGACAGAATATTACTCGGGCGGTATTCTACAACGCAACGGATGGCGAAACAACGGCGAAAATTCACCCCTGCTCGATCGCCGACAGGAACCACTCCCTCGCCCCGCTCTTGCGAGCCCAGGTCCAGAGCTCGGCGAAGGTGACGGGCTCGGTGCGGCTGCCGCCCAGGAGCTCGCCCGAGGTCTCGGCCACGAGGTAGTCGAGCAGGCTGGCCTCGACGCGCACGGTCGCGAAGTCGAAGCCCTCCTCCTGCCAGGCCTCGACGAGGTCGAGCCGCTGGACCTGGATGTCGTCGAGGCGGTTGATGCGCCCCTCGCGCCTGAGCTCGTCCAGGTCGCCCTGGCACTTCCCGTGGATGTCGGGGTCCACCATCCCGCGGATGGGGCCGAGGTCCCTCGCCACCCAGGCCTCCTGGAAGCGCATGAAGTCCCGGCGCGCGCCGCGGAGGAAGTTCTCCCGCGAGAAGGAGCGGTCCCCCGCCTCGATGGCGCGCAGGCCCTCCTCCAGGCGCGGGTCGGGGCGGGCCTCCGGCCCCGCCGGGCTTGCGGGGCGGGAGCCTCCGCGCGGGGCGATGTCGGGACCGGTGTAGACGGGGCCCGCCGCGCGCTCCTCCGCGGCGGCCGGCCCCCCCACGCCGTAGGGGTCGGCCCCCTGGTGGGCGAGGCGCTCGGTGTAGGTGGCGCCGGCCCCCGCCGGGGCTTCCCGCCCCCGGCCCAGCATGCGAAAGAGGAAGAAGAGCGCGCCTCCGATGAGGAGGATCTCCAGGAGGCCGATCCCCCCGCCGAAGCCCATGCGGCCGAAAAGCAGGCTCCCGATCAGCCCGCCCAGAAGGAGCCCCCCCAGCCCGGCGAAGAGGCCGCCGCCGAAGCCGCCGAACCCGAAGGGGCGGCGGTAGCCCTGGTCAATGGGCGGCCGCTGCTGGGCCCCCAGCTGGGAGCGCGGGGTGACCGGGGGCCGCGAGAAGCCGCGCGAGCCCCGGAAGCCGAAGGAGCGGCCCCCGCCGAAGCGGGCGGCCTGGGCCTGGGCCTGGATGAGGCGGAGGCCCTCCGGCCCGGGGACCGGAGATCACGAAGGACGACAGGATGACGGCGAGCTTCATTTCGGCCTCCCCTCCGGGGTCGTTGCAGCGCGGCAGGGGGATTATCCCCATTCGGGGAGGGCCCGTCCACGGGGCGCGGGGCGGCGGGACGTCCCGCTGGGGGTTCGTCTTGCCATCCTGTAGGGGCGAGGCAGCTGCCTCCGGCGAAGCCTTCGGCGGAGCCGGGTGCCTCGCCCCTGTTCCCCGCCGTGGTAGGCTATAGAGGACCCGGCATCCCTGCGGAGCGGAGAGGAGAGGCGCGTGGCGTGGCTGGAGGCCCTGCGGGCGCGGGTGCGGTTCAACCGCCAGGAGCTCTCGGGCGCCTTCGGGGACATCGGGACGGACCTGCCGCTGATTGTCGGGATGATCCACGCGGCCCGCCTGGACAGCGCGAGCGTCCTCGTCATGTTCGGCGTGATGCAGGTCGCGACCGGCGTCCTCTACGGGTTGCCGATGCCCGTCCAGCCGCTCAAGGCCATGGCCGTCCTGGTCATCACCCAGCGGCTGGGCGGGGAGGTGCTGTTCGGGGCGGGCCTGGCCATCGGGGTGGTGATGCTGGCCCTGAGCGCCACGGGCGCGCTCGACTGGCTCGGCCGGGTCGTGCCCCTCTCCGCCGTGCGGGGGATCCAGTTCGGCCTGGGGCTCTCCCTGGCCTCCCTGGCGCTGAGGCAGTACGTGCCCTCCCTCGGCGCGGAGGGCTACGCGCTCGCTCTCGGGGAGCAGCCGGCTCCCGGCGGGGCTGGCGGTGATCGGGCTGGGGGTACTGTACGCGGCCCTCACCCGGCTGGACTACGCCGCCATCGCGCAGGGGGCGGGCCTGGCGCTGCCGCAGCCTCACCTCCCCCGGGCGGAGGACGTGTTTACCGGCTTCCTCGTCCTCGCCCTCCCGCAGCTCCCCCTCTCGCTGTCGAACTCCCTGATCGCCACCCGGCAGACGGTGGCGGACCTCTTCCCGGGCCGGGAGATGAGCCTGCGCCGCATCGGGGCGACCTACTCCGCGATGAACCTGGCCGCCCCCTTCCTGAGCGGGCTCCCCGTCTGCCACGGCTGCGGGGGGCTGGCGGGGCACCACTACTTCGGGGCGCGCACGGGCGGGTCGGTGGTGATCTACGGCGCGATGTACCTCGTCCTGGGCCTCTTCCTCGGGGGAGCCTTCCGGCACGTGGTGGAGATCTTCCCCCAGCCCATCCTCGGCGTGATCCTGGCCTTCGAGGCCCTGGCGCTGATGCTGTTCATCCGCGACCAGGCCGCCTCCAGGCGGGACCTCGGGATCGCCCTCCTGACCGCCCTGTGCGCCTTCGGGCTCCCCTACGGCTTCGTCGTGGGCACCGTCATCGGCACCGCCCTGCACTTCGCCTCGGCGCGCTGGCCCGGGCGGGGAAGGCTGCACCTGTAGGCGGGCGCACCGAGGGCGATTGAAGGCGGCCGCGCCGCCCTGCTACCATCACCCTGCTCCCTCCTCCGGTCCGGCGAGAGGATCTTCCACGTGACCGCGCCCAGGCCCATGCCCCTCGAGGGCGTCAAGGTCATCGACGTCGGAACGCTCTTCGCCGGGCCGTGGATCGCCACCTACATGGGCGACTTCGGGGCCGAGGTCATCAAGGTCGAGCACCCCAAGGGGGACAGCCTGCGCAACTTCGCCTCCATGAAGGGCGGCGTCTCGCTCTGGTGGAAGCTCTCCTCCCGGAACAAGAAGTCCGTCACCTGCGACATCTCCTCGCCCGAGGGGCAGGAGATCGTGCGGAGGCTCTGCCGGGAGGCGGACGTGCTCATCGAGAACTTCCGCCCGGGCACGCTGGAGCGCTGGGGCCTCGGCTGGGAGGCGCTTCACGCCCTCAACCCGCGCCTCGTCATGGTGCGCACGAGCGGCTTCGGCCAGGCGGGCCCCTACGCCAAGCGGCCCGGCTTCGGCACCCTGGCCGAGGCCATGAGCGGCTTCGCCCACATCACCGGCCAGCCGGACGGCCCGCCGACGCTGCCCCCCTTCGCCCTGGCGGACGGCATCAGCGCGCTCTGCGGCACCTACGCCGTGATGATGGCGCTCTACCACCGCGACGTGCACGGCGCCCCCGGCCAGGAGATCGACGTCGCCATCTACGAGCCCATCGTCACCGTGCTGGGGCCGCAGGTTCTGGAGTACGACCAGCTGGGCCACATCCAGGGCCGAACGGGGAACAGCGTCCCCTTCGTCGCGCCCCGCAACGCCTACCGCTGCGGGGACGGCCGCTGGGTCGTCATCTCGGCCAGCGCCGAGAGCATCTTCAAGCGGATCATGGGGGCCGTCGGGCGGCCCGACCTGGCCGGCGACCCCCGCATGGCCACCCAGGCCGGGCGGGTCGAGCACATGCGGGAGCTGGACGCGGCCATCCAGGCCTGGATCGGGGCGCACACCCTGGAGGAGACGGTGCGCCACTTCGAGGCCTGCGGGGGGGCGCTCGGGCCCATCTACGACGTCGCCCAGTACATGGCGGACCCCCAGGTCCAGGCGCGCGGGTCCGTCGTCCGGGTGGAGGACGAGGAGCTGGGCGCGGTCCGGATGCAGAACGTCATGCCCCGCATGGGGGAGACCCCGGGCCGCATCCGCTGGGCAGGGCCGCCCAAGGGGAAGCACACCGAGGAGGTGCTGGGAGGCCTCGGCTACTCCCCGGAGGAGATGGCCCGCCTGCGCGGGAAGGGGGTCATCTGAAAAGCTCCACGTCCGTCTTCGTCTACCATCCCGGCTACTACGCCGACGTCGGCGCCCACGTCCTCCAGCAGGGCAAGTACCGGGCCACCTACGAGCGCCTGCGCGCGGCGGGCGTGCCGGAGGGCGCCTTCATCGAGCCCCGCCCGGCCACGGAGGATGAGGTGCGCCTCGTCCACACGGCCGAGTACGTGGCGGACCTCCTCGGCGGGGTCCACACCGAGCGGACCTGCGCGAGCGAGCTGCCCCTCAGCGCGGAGATCGTGCGGGCGGCGTTTCTCGCCGTGGGCGGAACCATCCTCGCCGCGCGGGAGGCGCTCGCCCGGGGCCGGGCGCTCAACCTGACGGGGGGCTTCCACCACGCCTTCGCGGGCCAGGCGGAGGGCTTCTGCTACCTGAACGACCTCGCCGTGGCCATCCGCGTCCTCCAGCGCGAGGGGGCGGTCGGGCGGGCCGCGGTGATCGACTGCGACCTCCACCAGGGGAACGGCACCGCCGTCATCTTCCAGGGGGACCCGGGCGTCTTCACCTTCTCCATCCACCAGCAGAACATCTACCCCGTGAAGCGCAAGAGCGACCTCGACGTGGGCCTCTACGACCTAGCGGGGGACGCGGAGTACCTCGCCCACATGCGCAAGCACGTGCCGGAGATCCTGGACGGCCACCGGCCCGGCCTCGTCCTCTACCAGGCGGGCGCCGACCCCTACGCCAGCGACCAGCTGGGCACCCTCAAGCTCACCATGGGGGGGCTGCGCGAGCGGGACGCGATCGTGCTCTCAGAATGCGCCCGGCGGGGGATCCCCGTGGCCGGGACCCTCGGCGGGGGCTACGCGGCGGACCCGGCGGACACCGTGGACATCCACTTCCGGACGGCCATGGCTTTCTGGGGAATGGGGCCGGGCCAATAATTTTCCGCACATTTGCTTGCTAAAGGAAATAGCGCCATAATATGGGCATCATCCTATACTCCGGGAGCCCTTATTGGGAGCCTCAGTGTCGCCGGGGAGGGCCCACTCATGCCGAATGCCGGAGAGAGCAAAGCCTATCTGGAGGCCATCCGTAAGGTCACGGGGGAGCTTACCTCCACCTTGGATGTGGGGGAGGTCCTCCGGGATGTCGTGCGCCTGACGGCCGAGGCGACGAACGCGAGGGGCAGCGCCTTGCGGCTCCTGGACGAGCGGACCCATCGGCTGGAACTCTCGGCCTCCTGGGGCCTGAGCGCGGGCTACCTGGCGAAGGGGCCCATCGACGGCGGCCAGAGCCTCTCCGCCTGCATGGGGGGGGAGATCGTCCACATCCGGGACGTGCGCACCGACCCGCGCGTGCAGTACCCGCGCGAGGCGGAGGCGGAGGGGATCGCCTCCATGCTGTCGGTCCCGATGGCGCTGCGGGGGAAGGTGATCGGCGTGGTGCGGCTCTACTCGGCCGAGTCGCGCGCCTACTCCGAGGAGGAGATGGAGTTCCTCCGGGCGCTGGCCGACCTCGGCGCCCTCGCCATCGAGCACGCGCGCCTCTACTCGAGCCTGAAGGCCGACCACGAGTCCCTCATCGGGGAGTTCCACGCCTGGTTCGAGTCGAGCGTCTACCCCCCCGAGGGCGCGCCCAAGACCTGACCCCGCCGGCCCGGGCGGCCTAGACGGCCAGGTAGCCCCCGTCCACAACCATGTTGTGCCCGTGCATGTAGACCGAGCGCGGCGAGGCCAGGAACAAGATGGCCTCGGCGATCTCCTCCGGCTCCCCGAAGCGCGGCAGGGGCATGGACGCCGTGCGGTGCTTCTCGATGGAGGGGTCGTTCCGGATGAGCTCGCGCATCCCCTCCGTCATGATGGGCCCGGGCGCCACCGCGTTCACGTTGATGTTCTCGCGCGCGAGGTCGTGGGCGAGCGCCCGGGCCATGTTCACCACCGCCCCCTTGCAGGTGCAGTAGACCGAGAAGTTCGGCGCCCCCGCGAAGCCGAAGGTGCTCGAGATGAGGACCACCTTCCCGCCTCCCCGCCTGCGGAACTCGGGCACCGCCCGCTGGACCGCCAGGAAGTAGCCCTTGACGTTCACCTCCCAGGCGCGGTCGAGGTCCGCCTCGGTCACGTCGAGGAAGGGCTTGGTCGGCCGGTAGATGGCCCCGCAGACCAGGATGTCCAGCCCGCCCCAGGCCTGGACGGCGGCCGAGATCATCCGCTCGATTCCCTGCCTGGTGCCGCAGTCGGCCTCCACGCCGCGCATCCGGCCCCCCGCCTTGGCGATCGCATCCTCGAGGCGCCTGAGGCGGGGGCCGTCCAGGTCCGCCACCACGACCGACGCCCCCTCCGCGGCGAAGCGCCGGGCGGCGGCGGCCCCGATGCCCTGCGCCCCGCCCGTGATCAAGGCCACCTTCCCCTCGAATTCCATCGCTCCTCCTCCCTGTGGGTTCCGCGCGGCGGCGGCCCCGGGCCGTCCGCGCCCGGATGCGCCGCCCCAATCTCGCACGCGGCGCCCCGGCTTCCAAGGGGGCCGCCGGAGGGGCCCGGCGCGCTGTGAAAGCGGAGGGCGCTTTGGTAAGATCCCCCGCCGCTTGGATGGGCGGAAAGCCCGGGCGCCCCGCGCGCTCCCCCGGGAAAGGGATCGGATGGCCCGCGTATGTGCAGGGGCGGCCCGCGCCGCATGATCTCCAGCGCGCACCCCTCTCCGGCGGAGGCGCCCTCTTCTTTCTACTACGGCTGGGTGATCGTCGGCCTGGCCCACGTCACGCTGGCCTTTCACGTCACCACGCGGTTCTCCTTCGGCATCTATCAGGTGCCCCTGATCCAGGAGTTCGGCTGGAGCCGGGGGGCCTTGGGGGGCGCCTTCGCGCTGGGCCTGGGGACCTACGCCGTCCTCGCCCCCTACACCGGCTCGCTCCTCGAGCGGCACGGCCCCCGGGCGGTCATGCCGTGGGGCTGCATCGTCCTGGGGGCGGCGATGGCGGGGAGCTTCTTCGTCTCCTCCCTGTGGCACGTCTACCTCTTCACCGGCCTGCTGGGCGGCCTGGGCCTCTCCCTGAGCGGCTTCGCGACCCACAGCGCGATCATGCCGCGCTGGTTCGTCCGCATGCGCGGCCGGGCGACGGGCGTGGCGCTCTCGGGCATCGGCGTGGGCCTCCTCGTCCTCTCCCCCGCCATCGAGCGCGCCATCGCGCATTGGGGCTGGCGGGCCGCCTACCTGTGGCTCGGGCTGGCCATCTTCCTCGCCATCGCCCCGGCCAACTTCCTCCTGATGCGCGACAACCCCGAGGAGAAGGGCCAGGGCCCGGACGGCGGCCCGCCCCGCCCGCCGGAGGCGCTCTCGGCCGCGCGCGGGGGGCGCTCCGGCAAAGGGGTGCGCGAGGTCTTCGGGACCCTGCGGGGCGACGTCCGCTTCTGGGCCCTCGTGCTCCTGGTCTTCTTCATCGGCCTGAACGCCAACACCCTCCTGAGCCAGCTCCAGCTCTACCTCGTGGACGCCCGCTACCCGACCGCCACGGCCGCCCTGATCTTCGGCGCGGTGGGCTTCATCCGCATGCTGGGCAGCGTGGTGGGAGGCTGGGTGGGGGACTGGATCGGCCGGGGGAGGGGCGTGGCCCTCTCGGGCGCCATCACGGCCGCGGGCCTCGTCTTCCTCATGGCGCTGCCCGCCCTGGGGGGAGGGCTCCTCAACGGCCTCCTCTTCGCCCTCCTCTTCGGGATCGGCTTCGGCGCCATGAGCTCCTGCTACTCGGCGCTGTCGGGCGACTGCTTCGAGGGCCCCGCCTACGGCGTGATCGTCGGCTTCCTCGAGATCTGCTACGGTCTGGGCGGCGTGGTGGGCCCGCCCCTGGCGGGCCTGATGTTCGACCTCACCGGGAACTACTACGTGCCCTTCAGCGTCATCTCCCTGGGCATGGTGTGCGCGATCTTCCTCGGCCTCTTCCTCCAGCGGGAGCTCGACCGCCGAAGGGCCGCCGCCTAGGTGCGGCCGTAAGTACCGCAGGGGCGACCGGCCGGTCGCCCCTGCGGATGGACATGCCGGCGATTTCCGCGGGGGCGTTCAATTGAACGCCCCCGCATTTCCCGCCGGAAGAAGGTAATGGGGTTTCAAGCCCCGGCCGTTCCCTCCATCCGCTTGGGTCCGATCAAGAAAACGCACTCCCCCCGCACCGCCTTCCCCTTGAGCCGCTCCGCCAGCTCCGCGGCGGTCCCGCGCAGGAACTCCTCGTGCAGCTTGGTGAGCTCCCGGGCGAGCGCGGCCACCTCGCCGGCCAGCCGCGCCGCGCGGTGGGGGGACTCGTAGAGCACCACCGTCCGCTCCTCCCCGAGCAGGGCCTCCAGCCGCCTGCGGCGCTTCTCCCCCTTGGGGGGGAGGAAGCCCTCGAAGGCGAAGCGGTCGGTCGGGAGCCCCGAGGCCGAGAGCGCCGCGACCGCCGCCGAGGGCCCGGGGACGGGGACGACGGCGACGCCCCGCCCGATGGCCGCCCGCACCACCCGGTAGGCCGGGTCCGAGACGCCGGGCGTGCCCGCGTCGGTCACGACGGCGACGCGCTCCCCCCCGGCGGCGCGGCGGGCCAGCTCCTCCGCCCGGGCCGCCTCGTTGTGCTCGTGGTAGCTAACGAGCGGCCGCTTGATCCCCAGGCGCGAGAGCAGGAGCCCCGTGTGGCGCGTGTCCTCGCAGGCGACCACGTCGCACCCGCGGAGCACCCGCGCCTGGCGGGAGGAGACGTCCTCCAGGTTCCCGATGGGGGTGGCGACGAGGTAGACGCCGGGGGGGAGGGGGGCGCGGTCGTCATCCGGGCGGGGATCATTCATCGGAAGGTCTTTCCCCCTCTCCCTTCGGGAGAGGGCCGGGGGTGAGGGGCACGTAGAAAAGGCACGGCGGGCGGCCACAGGGGGCCGCCCCTACGACGCGCAAGGCAGCGGCGAGAATCCCTACGCCACCACGCCCCCGGCCCGGAGGCGGCGGATCTCCTCCTCTCCCTTGCCGAATTCGCGCAGCACCTCGTCGGTGTGCTGGCCCAGCATGGGGGCCGGGCGCCGGATCTCGCCCGGGGTCTCGGAGAGCTTGGGCGGGAAGCCCAGCACCCGGATGCGCCCGGCGGCCGGGTGGTCCACCTCGACGGCCATCCCGCGCGCCCGGATCTGGGGGTGGGCGAAGGCCTCCGCCATGTCGAGGATGGGGCCGCAGGGCACCTTGGCGGCGTCCAGGATGGCGATCCACTCGTCCCGCGTCTTCTTGGCGAACTCCTCCTCCAGCTCCCCGGCGAGCTGGAGGTAATGGGCCCTGCGCTGGCCGTCGGTGGCGTAGCCGGGGTTGGCGAGGAGGTCCTCGCGCCCGATGGCCCGGCACATGTAGGTCCAGGTGTTCTGGTTGGCGGCGCCGAGGGCGATGTAGCCGTCCCTGCAGCGGATGGCCTGGTAGGGGGCGGTCATCTCGTGGGCCGAGCCGAGGGGCTGGGGCGGCTCCCCCGAGGGGAAGAATTGGGAGGCCTGCCAGAAGGTGTAGCCCAGCCCCGCGTCGGTGAGGGCGGTGTCGATGTGCTGGCCCCGGCCCGTGCGCTGCCTGTGGACGTAGGCGCACAGGATCGTGAAGGCGGTGTAGATGCCCGCGTTCAGGTCGCAGAGGGGGACGGGGATCTTGGCCGGCGGGCGGCCCGGCTCCCCGGTGAAGCTCATCAGGCTCGAGAGGCCCTGGGAGACCAGGTCGAAGCCCCCCCGGTCCTTGAGGGGCCCGGTCTGGCCGTAGCCCGAGATGGAGGCGTAGATGAGGCCCGGGTTCGCCTCTTTTAAGTCCTCGTAGCCCAGGCCGATCTTCCTCAGGGTGCCGGGCCGGAGGTTCTCCACCAGGGCGTCCGCCCGCCCCGCCAGCTCCCGCAGCAGGGCCTGGCCCGCCGGCACCTTGAGGTTCAGGGCCAGGCTCCGCTTGTTGCGGTTGAGGTTCATGAAGCCGTGGCCCTCGCCCCCGGCGAAGTGGCGCCCCAGGTGACGGGCCTGATCGCCCCCGTCCGGGTTCTCCACCTTGATCACGTCCGCCCCCATGTCGGCCAGGAGCGACCCGCAGAAGGGCCCCGCCATCACCTGGCAGACCTCGAGGACGCGCAGCCCCTCCAGGGCGCGCGGGGTGTCCGGGCTCATCGCCGCATCATCTCCCTTGGGACTACCTTCCCTGGAACCGGGGGGGCCGCTTCGCGAGGAAGGCGGCCACCCCCTCCCTGAAGTCCCCGGTATCGAAGCAGGCGAACTGGCGCGCGGACTCCTCCTCCGTCAGCGCCGAGAGCGCCGGGTCGCGGAGGATCTTCTTCACGAAGCCCTTGTGCCAGGCGTGGACGAGGGGGGCCAGGGAGGCGATGCGCTCCGCCGCCTCGTAGGCGGCCTCCTCGACCTCCCCGTCGGGCACCACCCGGGCGAGGAAGCCCGCCTCCAGCATCTCCCTCGCGCTGAAGAGCCGCGCCGTGAGGAGCATGTCCAGCGTGCGCGCGGGCCCGATGGACTGCACGAAGCGCCTGAGCTCCGCGTAGCCCGCCACGAGCCCCAGCTTGGCCACGGGCACGCCGAAGCGGCTGCCCTCTCCCGCGAAGCGCAGGTCCGCCGCCGCCGCGAGCTCGGCCCCGCCCCCCACGCAGGCCCCCCGG
>JACPCT010000287.1 GCA_016184445.1 Candidatus Tectimicrobiota bacterium
CAGGAGGCGGGAACGGGGCCGAGCCGGCAGGCCGGTCTAGGAGTCGAACTTCTCGCCCGGAGGAGTGATGAGAAGGGAGAACTCGCGCATCTTCTCGGGCGAGACGTCCCCGACCAGGGAGTAGATGTATTTCCCCCGGCGCCACACGCAGACGGTCACGCCGCCATGCCGGGCGGCGGTCCACTTTCTCTCGGGCGTGGAAACCCAGGTGGAATTGCTCTCCGCGGGGAAGATGACGAGCACGACTGGTTTCCCTCGCCAACGGTAGAGGTAGCTGGCGATTTTCACCCCTTCGGCGAGGCCCACCCGCGCTCCCTCCAGCGTGGTCTCCTGGTCGCCGGAGAAGAAGACCAAGGGGCGGAAGTTCACCCGGGGTTCGAACCAGCCCGCGATGCGGGCCAGCTCGCGGGCCCTCGTCTGGCTGGGCTCGCGCTCCAGGCGGGCGCGCTGGAACTCGGCGTGGGCATCCTTGGTCAGGAGGGCGAAGGGTTCTCCCGGCTTCCCCGCCTTGTCCCGCCGAAGCTGGGCCCCCACCGCCAGGACGAGGGAGGCGGCCAGCGCCCCGCCCAGGGCCGCCCACCAAAGATTCCGGGACGCGGCCCGGCCGGCGCCGAGGTTTTCGATGCGCCGGCGAAGGCTGCCGGTCGCCTGGTGACGGCTCGCGAGCCCCCGGACGGCGGCGGCCGCTTCGGCCTGGGCCTCGAATTCGGCCAGGCGGCCCGCCTGGGCGAGCTCGCGCCGGAGGGCGTCCACCTCCCCGGCCGTGGCGCGGCCGTGGATGGCGTCCTCCCAGCGGGAGGCGAGATCCCGGGGTTCCATGCCTTCCGATCCCGCCATCTCAGGCACCCTCATATCCGGCCAGCTTCTTGCGCAGCGAGTGGCGGGCGCGCCAGAGGCGGCTTTTCACCGTCCCGACCGGGATTTCCATGATCCCCGCGATCTCCTCAAGCGAAAGCTCTTCGAGGTCCGCCAGCAGCACGAGCGAGCGCTGGGCCTCGGGGAGGGTGGCGAGGGCGGCGTCCAGGTCCCTCCTCAGGAGGCCGGTGGGCAAGCGGGTGAGGTCCACCCCTTGGCTCTCCGCGGACAGAAGCTCCTCGTTCTCCGGGTACTCGGAGGAGTTGACCTCGTACTTTCCCCGCCGGAGGCGGTTTAAGAAGGTCCTCCTCACGATCGTGAACAACCAAGACTTCATTTGGGTTCCAGGCGTGTATTGATTCCAGTGGACCAGGGCCCGGGCCAGGGCGTCGTGGACGAGGTCCTCCGCCTCGTCGCTGCCGCCGGTGAGCCAGCGGGCGAAGCTGTAGGCCCCATCCACATGGGTTTCCAGTTCCCGGAGGAAACGGGCCCGGCTAGGACGGGGCATGGAGGCGGCGCTCAGGCCCTGGCAGCGGCTGGCTGGCAAGCTTTTGCGGCCCCCGAGGCCAGGAGGGAGGCGATCCGGGCCTCGGAATAGCCCAGGATGTCCTTGAGGACCGCTTCGGTGTCCTCTCCCAGGAGAGGGGCGGGGCGGAGGTCGGGGTTGCGGCCCGCGACGCGGTCCAGAATGGGGTTCCCCACCATCCGCACCGGGCCGAGGCCGGGGTATTCATAGGTGCGGATCATCTCGCGCGCCTCGACCTGCTCGTTTTCGAGGGCGCGGTCCAGGGTATTCACCGGGGCGCTGGGCACCCCCGCCTTCTCGAACAGATCCAGCCATTCCTCTCCCGGCCGGGAGCGGAGGATGTCCTCCAGCAGGGGGAGCAGCCCGGCCCGGTTCTCCGAGCGCAGGTCGTTCGTCTTGTACCGGGGGTCGTCCGCCAGCTCGGGGATGCCCATCACCTCGCACGTCTTCTTCCAGAAGCGCTCCTCCCGCGGGGAGAGCACGATGTAGATCGTCTTCGTCGCGAAGGCCTGGTAGGGGACCATGTACTCGTGCGCGCTTCCCGGCGGCTCAGGGAGATCCCCCTTGTTGAGGTACATGGTCGAGATGTAGCCGAACATGGCCAACTGGACGTCGAACATGGGCACTTCCAGATGGGCCGCCCCGCCGCCCCGCGCTCGCCCGAGCAACCCTCCCATGCAGGCCAGGGCGGTGTAGAGGGCGGTGGTGATGTCGGCGGTGGGGACGCCGTGGCGGACGGGCGGGCGCCCGGGCTCACCGGTGATCGACATATGGCCGCTGATGCCCTGCAGGACCAGGTCGAAGGCGGGCCGGTCGCGCCAGGGTCCTCTCTCCCCATAGCCGCTCGAGTCCACGAAGACGATGCCCGGGTTGACCTCCTTGAGCGCGGCGAAGCCCAGGCCCAGGCGGTCCATGGTGCCGGGGCGGAAGTTCGCGATGACGGCGTCCGAGCGTGCCGCGAGGCCGAGAAAGGCCTCCTTCCCCTCGGGCTTCTTGAGGTCGAGGACGACGCTCTTCTTCCCCCGGTTGAAGGTGAGGAAGATGCTCGAGATCGGCCCCAGCCCCGCGATGCTCGGGTTCCGGCCCAGGTCGCCCCCGGGCGCCTCCACCTTGATGACCTCGGCGCCCATGTCGGCGAGGATCATCCCGCCCCCCGTCCCGGCGATCACCTGGCCTGTCTCGATGATGCGGTAGCCTTCCAGCATGGATGAATCGCTCCCTTGCGAAGGTGCCTCAGCCCTGCGGGGCCGCGGTGGCGGTGGCCTTGATGAGGACATCCCCCCGCTGGGTGACGGCCTCGGCCTCGACCTCCACCCGCTTCTCCCCGGACTCCTCGTAGCAGCGCGTGACCCGGGCCTTGCAGAGCACCATGTCGCCCGGCCATGCCTGCGCGCTGAAGCGGATGCGGAACTTGCGGAGCGAGGCGGGGCCGAGCCACTCCGTCAGCGCCCTCCCCAGGTAGCCCCCCTGGAGCATCCCCTGGGCGAAGGGCCTGTCGAAGCCCGAGCGGATGGCGTAGATCTCGTCGTGGTGGTTCGGGTTGAAGTCCCCGCTCGCCCCGGCGTAGCGGACGAAGTCGGTCCGGGTGAGGGGGCCCACGGTGAGCTCATGCCGCGCGCCCTCGGCCAGTTCTTCCCACTTCGCGTATGTCAGGCTTGCCGTCTGTATGGCCATCTCTCAGCCCTCAGCCTTCGGCGGCGCGGCGGTCTCGATGAGGGTCCGGCGCGCGAGTTGCACCAGCTCTCCCTTCTCGTCGGTGAAGCGCGTCTCGATGACGACGAAGGTCATCATGCCGCCCCGCTTCCCCGGCTTCTCCTCGTGGGAGGCGATGGCGTTCCGCCCCCGCAGCACCATGCCCGCCACCAGGGGCTTAAAGTACTCGAACTCCTGCTCCCCGTGGAGGCGGCGCTTGGGGTCGTAGCCGAGGTGGGGCATGGGATCGTTCCCGGGGTTCTCGTGCCAGAACTGCCGGGTGAAGGTCGGGGGGGCCACCACGTCCGGGTAGCCCGACGCCCGGGCGGCCTCGGGGTCGGTGTGGACGGGGTCCTGGAGTCCGAGGACGAGTGCGTACTCGCGGATCTTTCCCCGTTCCACCCGGAATTCGAAGGGCGGGAACTCGCGCTTGAGAACGGCCGGATCCAAGGGCATGAGCGTGAATCCTCAGGGTAAAAGGAAATGTGGAGGAAAGAGGCCTCCCGCCCCGGCAGGCCCCCTCAGTCTCACCGCGATCGGGGCTTTTTTCAAGGGGACGCGGCGGGGCCGGTTTCAGAGCCCGATCGCCTTGGCGATGATGTTGCGCTGGACCTCGCTGGTGCCCGCGCCGATGGTGGCGAGGCGGGCGTCGCGGTAGTGCCGCTCCATCGCGGCCTCGCCGATGTAGCCGTAGCCCCCCATCACCTGGACGCCGAGGTCGGCCACCCGCTTGTAGGCCTCCCCGGCGTAGAGCTTGAGGGTGGCCGCCTCCAGGCGGCCGGCCTTCCCCTGGGAGGCCAGCCAGGCGAAGCGGTAGACATGGAGCCGCGCCGTGTCCACCAGCACGTGCATCTCGGCCAGCATGTGACTCACCGCCTGGAAGGATCCGATGGGCCGGCCGAACTGCTTGCGCTCGCGGGCGTGGGAGAGGGCCAGATCGAGCGCGGCCGCGGCCGCCCCGGTCCGCGCGGCGGAGAGGCAGAGACGCTCGTAGTTCAGGTAGGCCATGAGCCCCTTCCACCCCTGGCCAATCCCTCCCAGCACCTCGTCCTCCCGCGCCAGGACCCTCTCGTAGTAGACGACCGAGGTGCCCATCGCGCGGTGGCCGAGGACGGGGAGCTTCTTCCAGGTGACGCCCTCGCGCTTGGCGGGGAGGAGGAAGTTGGTGATCCCCTCATGCCGCTGGCCGGAGTCGCCAGTGCGGGTCGCTACGAGGATGTGGGTGGCGATGGGCATGCCGGAGGTGAAGTTCTTGACCCCCGTGACCCGGAAGTGATCCCCGTCCGGCTCCGCCCGGGTGATGATGGCCGCGGCGTCCGAGCCCGCCTCCGGCTCGGTCAGGCTGAAGGCGACGAAGGCCTCCCCCCTCAGGGTGGCCGGGACCAGCTCGGCCTTCTGCTTCTCGGTGCCGCTGATGAGCACCGCCTCGCAGCCGTAGCACACGTTCCGGAAGATGACGGTGGCGAGGTCCAGGTAGTGCATCCCGGCCGTTTCGAGCACGATCGCCAGGTCGAGCGCGCTCCCGCCCATGCCCCCGTAGGCCTCGGGCGCCGAAACCCCCACCCAACCGTCCCTGGCGAGGGCGAGGTAGGCCTCTACGGGGGCTTCCCCCTTGCGGTCGCACTCCATGGCGTACTCCGGCGGGCACACCCGCCCGAGCAGGCCGTGGAGGGTGCGGCGCATCATCTCCTGTTGTTCGCTGAAGGCGAAGTCCAAGGGCTCACTCCCGCAGGGTGGATGGCATGGGGGCCGGCCCGGGCGCGATTATGGCCCGGGTGCGGGGGGTTGCGCCAGTCTCGGGCCGGATTTCAGGCCAGGGCCTCCGGATTGACCACGTCCCTAGGTTTTCCGGCCGCGAAGGCCGCCACCCGGTCGATGGCCAGGCCCAGGTAATCCTTCAGGGTCTCGTAGGAGGCGTAGCCCAGGTGGGGGGTGCACACCACGTTGTCCATTCGGAGGAGAGGGTGCTGCCCGCCCAGCACGGGTTCCTCCTCATAGACATCCACCGCCGCGAAGCCGGGGCGCCCGGCGCGCAGGGCGGTGACCAGGGCGCCCGCCTCGATGATGTCGGCGCGGCTCGTGTTGACGAAAAGCGAATCGGGCTTCATGCGCGCCAGGTCCTTGAGGGTGACGAGGCCCCGCGTGGCCTTGTTCAGGGGGAGGTGGATGGAGACGATGTCGCACGACTCGAAGAAGGCCTCCCGGTTCTTGGCCATCTCGAACCCTTCGGCCCGGGCACGCTCGGCGGTGGCCTCCCGGCCCCAGGCGTGGATGTTCATCCCGAAGGCCTTCGCCAGCTGGGCGACCCGGCCGCCGATCTTCCCCAGGGCGTAGACGCCCAGGGTCTTGCCGTGGACGATGCGCCCCATGGGCGCCACCTGCCATTTCCCCCGTTTCATCCCCTCCATCTCGGCCGGGATGCGGCGCATGGCCGCGAGGATGAGCGCCCAGGTCAGCTCGACCGTGGAGGGGTTGCCGGCGGCGCCGGCCGTCACCGCGATCTTGCGCCGCGTGCAGGCCTCCATGGGGATGTGGGAGCCGACGCCAGCCGTCTGGCTGATGAGGCGGAGCCTGGGCAGGCGCTCGAGCAATTCCTCTGAGAGCTCGGTCCGCTGGCGGATGAGGACGATGGCCTCGGCGTCCTTCAGGCGCCCGGCCAGGGCGTCCACTCCCTTCACGGTGTCCCGGTGGATGGTGACGTCGTGCCCTCTGAGCTTGTCGAGCAGCCCGCACGCCCTGACCGCGTCCTGGTAGTCATCGAGAATGACCACGTTCATGTGTCCCTCCTTGATGGATTAGCGCCCGCCCGGGAAGGCCTGCCGTGCCCAGGCGACCCGGGCCTCGGGGGTGGCGAAGATGCCGGCGGGGGCCCGGTCCGCCTGCTCCAGGCGCCCCCACAGGCCCGTCCGGTTCGCGATCTGGACCGCGAGGCCCGGCCGGGCGTTGAGTTCCAGCAGGACCGGGCCCCTCTCCCGGTCGAGCACCTGATCCACCCCGAGGTAGCCGAGCCCCGTCATCTCGAAGGCGCGCGCCGAGGCGAGGAGGATTCGGTCCCAGTGGGGGACCTCGACCCCGTCCAGAGGATTCCCCGTGTCGGGGTGGCGGTCAATGGGGCGGTAGCGGTGCACGGCGTGGCGGGTGCGGCCGTCCCCGATCCCGATGCCCGCGCCGATGGCCCCGCCGTGGAGGTTCGCCTTTCCGTCCGAGGCCTTGGTCGGCAGGCGGGTCA
>JACPCT010000288.1 GCA_016184445.1 Candidatus Tectimicrobiota bacterium
GGAAACCATGCCCTGCCCGGAGATGGCCCTCGCCAAGGCCTCCGCCCACGCGCACCGCATCCGGCTGGGGACCTCGGTCGTCGGCCTCCCCTACCACCATCCCTTCCACGTGGCCGAGCGCATCGTCTTTCTCGACCACCTCACCCGGGGGCGGGCCATCCTGGGGATCGGGCCGAGCAGCCTTTCGACCGACATCAAGTTCTTCGGCCTCCCGCCGGAGTCGCACCGGCCGATCATGGACGAATCGCTGGACATCATCGTGAAACTTCTCGAGTCCCCCGAGCCCTTCGACTACGAGGGGAAGTACTGGAAACTCCGGGACGTGCGCCTGCAGCTGCGCTCCTACCAGCAGCCCAGGCTCCCCCTCGCCATCGCGTCGGCGGGGAGCCCCCACGCGATGGAGCTTGCGGGCAAGTACGGCATGATCCTCTTTTCGATGGCGGGCAAGCCCGTGGGGGGGAAGCACACCCTGAAGGACCACTGGCCCCTCGTCGAGGCGAGCGCGGCACGGCGCGGCGTGACCGTCTCGCGGAAGGACTGGCGCGTCGTGACCTTCGTCTACCTGGCCGAGACCCGCGAGCAGGCCTGGGCGGACGCCGGGGCTTCCATCCGGCGGGACATGGATTATTTCATCACCATCGGCATCAAGCCCACCTACGAGGCCTACCCCGGCCAGCCGCTCGCCGAGATCACCCCGCAATCGGCCGCCGAAGTGCGCCGGTGGATCATCGGGACCCCGGACGATGCCATCGCGGCCATCGATCGTTTCCAGGAAGAGACGGGCGGCTTCGGCGGACTCATGCTCACCACCCACGAGTGGGTGGAGCCGGCCAAGGTGCGGCGCTCGCTGGAGCTCTTCGCCCGCTACGTGATGCCGCACTTCCGCGGGCACGCCCGCGACCTGCAGGACGAATGGCGGCGCACCCAGGCCGCGGCGGCGGCGGGGAAGCTCCCGGTCCTGGGCCAGCCCGCTCCCGCGGGGAGCCACGACGGCGGGAGCAATCTGTCGTTTCCTTGACGGGTGGGGCCGGGAAGGGGAGGGGGACGCGTTGAACCAGCTCGCACCGAACGTGTTCTATCTCAACCGCTATCCGACTTTCGGCTGCGTGGTGACGCGGGAGGGTGTGGTGGCGGTGGACGGCCCCATGAGGCCCACCGACGCGGCCGAGTGGCGGGCCTTCCTGGAGTCGAAGGGGCCCATCCGCTACATCATCCACACCGAGCACCACCAGGACCACATCGCCATCAACGGGCTCATGCCCGGGACGGTCGTGGCCGGCCGCCTGACCGACGCCGATTTCTTCAAGTCCATCCCCTCGAACGAGGTGGCCGTGGATCGGATGCGGAAGTACGATCCCCGGGGGGCCGGGCTTTTGGACGGCTACCGGCTGCGGGCCCCCGAGATTGTCTACGACGGCAGCTTTACGCTCCGGCTGGGCGGGGAGACCTTCCACCTCCGCCACTCGCCCGGGCACACGCGGGGCCAGACCCTCGTCCATGCGGCCGAGGCCCGGGTCGCCTTCACGGGGGACAACATCACCCCCGGGAATTACCCGTTCTTCCACTCGGCGGCGGTGTGGGCGTGGTTTGATTCCCTGCGCTACCTGGAGTCGCTGGGGGTGGACTGGTACGTGCCGGGCCATGGAGACCCCTGCCGGAAGGAGGAGATCGCCAGGCAGCGGGCCAAGATGGAGGAGATCGTCGGCGAGGTCCGCCGCCTGAAGCGCATGGGCAAGAGCCGGGAGGAGGTCCAGGAGGAAGCCCGCTACATCCACCGGCCGGGGCTCGACTATCCCCGCGTCCTCGGGCCGAGGGCGTTCGAGCTGGAGGCGGCGGGGCTCGGAGTCGTGTACGATGCGCTGGATGAGCGCCCCTGAATCCCGGGTGATGCCGGAAAACCGGGGCCGCGATCTTCCGCCGGCCTCGTGATCTTGTAAACACCCATAAGGAGGAAGACATGCGATTCGCCCGCGGCGTGATGTTGGCTCTCTTGACGGCCTCCCTTGCCGGATCGGTTGGGGCGTATCCCGCCGGTGCCGCCGAGCAGGCAGGTGTGAATCTGGGCAGCCTCACATGCAAGACCAAGCCGGGAACGGGGGTGCAGCTTCTTCTCGTCTCCTCCGTGTCGGTCGAGTGCACCTTCAAGACCGCCGGGGGCGAGGAGATGTACAAGGGCGAGATCGGCTTCCTGGGCGTGGACCTGAGCCGGAAGGACGAGCAGACCCTCCTCTTCACCGTGGTCGGGCTGGCCGGGGACGTGAAGATGGGCGCCCATTCGCTCCAGGGGGACTACCTGGGCGCCTCGGTGGCAGCGGGCATACTCGGCAAGGGAGCGGGCACCACCGCCCTCATAGGCGGGGTCAAGAAGAGCCTGAACCTCGTCCCCTCCGTGGACACCTTCAAGGGTGCGGGGATCAGCGCCGGCGGGACCCGGATGCACCTGGAGCCCTATAAAAAGTAAGCCCGAGGCGGGCCCAGCCTTTTCGGACGATCGCCTCCCCGTCTGGGTTCCCGCCCAGGCGGGGGACCCTCGGCCCGCCCCAGCCCCTCCCGCAACATTTCCTTGAGGCCGGGAGCAGGGTAGCGGTATGATCCCGGAGAGGGGGATTCCGCCTCCTCGCCGCCTGGATGGATGGAAGCCATGGACGCTGTTTTCCGGGAGCATCCTTCCGAGCTCCGCGACCCGGTCCTGATCCTGGCCTTCGCCGGCTGGAACGACGCGGCCGAGTCCGCCACCATCGCGGCCCGCTACCTGGTGGACCGGCTGGGAGGGGAGCGGTTCGCCTCGATCCCCCCGGACGACTTCTTCCAGTACTCCGACCGGCGCCCCACCGTCCGTCTCGACGAAAAGGGGCAGCGGCAGATCTCCTGGCCGGCGAACGAGTTCTTCGTCTGCCGCCCCAGCCATCTCCCGCGGGACATCGTGGTGGGGGTGGGGGTCGAGCCCCATCTTCAATGGAGGCGCTTCAGCCGGAACGTCCTCGAAGTCGTCCACCGGTGCCGGGTGCGGCTGATCGTGACCATGGGCGCGTTCCTGGCCGGGGAGTCCCACGCCGATCCCGTTCCCACCATCTGCCTGACCACGGACCCGGCCCTGGTCCGGAGCCTGGACCTGGAGGTCTCCCGCTACGAGGGACCGACGGGCATCGTGGGCGTCATCCACAACCTGATGCAGGACGAGAAGTTCCCCGCCGTCAGCCTCTGGGCCAGCGTCCCGCACTACATCGCCGCGCTGCCCAACCCGAAGGCCTCCTTCGCCCTGCTCGACCGCCTGCGGGCGGTGTGCCGGATTCCGCTGGACCTGAGCGACCTGGAGCATTCGGCGGCCAACTTCGACCGCCAGGTGGAGGAGGCCATCAGCCAAGACCCCAAGATCGCGCGGTACGTCTCCCAGCTCGAGGACTCCGAGGAGGCCGAGCCGGAGGAGGCGGACGAGCCGCTCCCCGCCGAGACGTCCGAGGAGCTTCCTCCGGGAGAGCAGATCGCCGACCAGATCGAGCGCTTCCTGCGCCGCCGCAAGAGCGGCTCCGAGGAGGAATAGGCCGCTCCCCGCCCGGGGAGCTCCCTCGCCCGGGCGGCTCCACCTTCCGCCCCGCACGTCCGATGCGGGGACGCTTCCTCGCCGCCGCCTCGAGGAAACCAGGACCCAGCCATGGCTGAGCGGTTTTACCAGGAGCTGTTCGGGGGCCCCGCCGACGGGGGCGACATCGTGGGGAGGAGCATCACCCGGGTGGACGCCCCCCCGAAGGCGGACGGCTCCCCCATCTACGCGGCCGATCACAGGCCGGCGCGCCCGTTGTACGTGTCCCCGGTGATGGCCCCGGTGGCGAGCGGGCGTCTCCGGCGGGTGGACGCGGCTGAGGCGGAGCGGATGCCCGGCGTCGTGCGCATCCTGACGTCGAAGGACATCCCGGGGCGGAAGCTCTACGGCATGGCGGCGGCCGACCAGCCCGTCCTCGTGGAGGACCGCATCCGCTCCCTGCAGGACGTCGTCGCCCTCGTGGTGGCGGAGTCCCCGGCGGAGGCCGAGGCGGCCGTCCACCGCGTCCGGGTGCACGCCGATCCGCTTCCGGCGGTGTTCGACCCCCGGGAGGCCGTGAAGGAGGGCGCGCCCATCCTTCAGCCCGGGCATCCCCTGGCGAAGGGGAACGTCCTCTCCCACCTCAAGATCCGCAAGGGCGACGCCGACCGGGGCTTCGCCGAGGCGGACGTGGTCGTCGAGAACGTCTACGAGACCCAGCTGGTGGACCACGCCTACCTGGAGCCGGACACCGGCTATGTGATCCCCAACCCGGACGGCACCCTCCTGTGCGTGGGCCCCACCCAATGCCCCCACATGGTGCGGCGCGTGATCGGGCCGGTGCTGGGGCTGGCGCAGAACGCCGTCCGCTTCGTCTCCACCCC
This sequence comes from Candidatus Tectimicrobiota bacterium, assembly GCA_016184445.1. Lineage (GTDB taxonomy): Bacteria > UBA8248 > UBA8248 > UBA8248 > UBA8248 > 2-12-FULL-69-37. The sequence continues at coordinate 4,405 of JACPCT010000288.1, forward strand.
GCCCGGCGGCGGCTTCGGGGGGAAGGAGGAGACCTCCGTCGAGATCGCCATGCGGGCCGGCCTGGCCGCCCTCAAGACCGGGCGGCCGGCCGTCTACACCTACACCCGGGAGGAGTCGCTCGGCGCCAAGGCCAAGCGGATCCCCCTGATCATCGAGCACAAGATCGGCGCCCGGAGAGACGGCCGGATCACGGCCGTCCAGGTCCGCATCTACGCGAACAAGGGGCCCTACGCCGCGGTGGGGGCGTCCATCCTCCGCAAGCTCACCGTTCACGCCCCGGGTCCCTACGAGTGCGAGAACGTTTGGGTGGACAGCCACATGGTGTTCACCAACAGCGTGAACACCTGCGCCATGCGGGGGCTGGGCGTCCCCCAGGTGCACTTCGCCTGCGAGAGCCAGATGGATGAGCTGGCCCGCCGCCTCGGTATGGACCCCTTCGCCATCCGCCGCCTCAACGGCTTCAGGCGGGGCTCGGTCACGGCCACCCGGCAGGTGCTGGACCAGAGCGTGGGGCTGATGGAGTGCCTCGACACGGCCGAGCGCGCCCTGGGGCCCCATCCCCGGGAAGCGGGGAACGGGGACGGCCTCCTCCGGGGGCGCGGGGTGGCGGCCTTCTGGTACTCGACCGGCGCGGCCGGCCCCTCGGACTCCTGCGGGGCCCAGGTCCACGTCACGGACGACGGGAAGGTCCAGGTCGGGGTGGGCATCATCGATCTGGGCCAGGGGGCCCACACCGTGCTCTCCCAGATTGCCGCCGAGGCGATGGGGGTGAACATGGAGGACGTGCGCATCATGCCCATCGACACCGACGCCCTCCCCGAGAGCGGCTTCACGGCGGGCTCGCGCTCGACCACCATCCCGGGCAACGCCGTCTGCCAGGCCGTCGCCGAGGTGCGGGAATCCCTCGCCCCCGTCGCCGCCGAGATGCTGGAGGGGCCCGCCCCGGACATCGTCTTCCGGGCGGGGCGCGTGTTCGTCAAGGGGGCGCCCGAGCGCTCCCTCGCCTTCAAGGAGGTGGTCAAGCGGGCCCTTCTCCTGGGGCGGCGGATCACCGGGCAAGGGTGGTTCTCGACGGGGCCGCTCACCTTCAACCCCGAGACGGGGGAGGGGAAGCCCTTTATGGTGTACAGCTACGGCGTCCAGGTGGCGGACGTGGAAGTGGACCCCGGCACGGGGGAGGTCTGGGTGCGGCGCATGGTGGCCGCCCACGACGTGGGCCGCGCCATCAACCCCGACGGGGTGGTCGGCCAGATCCAGGGAGGGGTCGAGATGGGCCTGGGCCAGGCCCTCATCGAGGAGGTCGGGGTGGATGGGGGGAAGGTGCTGACCCCCGACCTCGCCCGCTACGAGATCCCGGTCTCGATGGACACGCCGGAGATGCGCGTCTTCATCGTCGAGGATCGGAACGCCACCGGGCCCTACGGGGCCAAGGGGGTGGGCGAGAGCGCCCTGGTCCCCACCCTGGCCGCCATCGCGAACGCCGTGCGCGACGCCATCGGGCGGCGGATCTTCCGGCTCCCCATCACTCCCGAGCGCGTGGCCCTGGCCCTGCGGAAGGGGACGGGAGAGAGGTAAGTCAAGCCCCTCAGGCAGGAATCCTGGAGGGGTGCCCGTTGGAGGAGGTTTTTTCCCGGACCGCCTGCGGGTCGAACCCCGCCTGCTTCCAGTAAGCGTCCACCTCCGCCTGAATCTCCTCGATGACGTCGTTCTGCCGGGCCGGAAGGAAAAGGTGCCGGAAGCGGCGCTGGGGAGAGAGGTATTCCTCCACGGGCAGGAGTTTCGGCCGGTGGGTGTGCTCCACCTTGCCCCGGATCGCCTCCTTCAGGGGCCATATCCCCGTCTCGACGGCCAGCCGGCCGGCTTCGAAGCTCAGCTCCGGCTCAAGGCCGTTCTCTTCCCGTCCCTTCAGGACCGCCCCCACGCGCGGGCAGACCTCCTCGCAGATGAGGCAGCCCTTGCAGTAAAGGTAGTCGATGAGGGGATAGCCCTTCTCTTCCAGCCGGATGCACCCCTCCGGGCAGGCGAGGAAGCACAGGTTGCAGCGGGCGCAGAGGGCGCGCTCGATCCACGGGCGGAAGATCCGCCAGTTGCCGGTGTGGCGCTCGGCCATGTTCATCGGCCGGGAGACGGTGGGGGTCCCGGCCGTCCCTCCCAGGTAGCGCAGGGGGGCGGGCGCGATGGAGGAAACGCGCCCGGAGGGCCGGGCCGGGATCCCGGAAAGAGCCGCTCTGCCCGAGATAGCCCAGCTCCTCCCGGGCGGCCTTCTCCATCGTTTCCTCGTCGATCAGTCCGGAGACCTTGCAGGCAGCGCTCGCCAGGATGGAGCTGAAGATGGGAAGCCCGATCGAGCGGATGGCGAGCCCTGTCGCGTCCAGGTGGATGTAGCGGTACTCCGCCGGAAACGAATCCGGCGGGACGGGCGAGGGGGAGTTGAGGACGAGCGTCCCTCCCGGAGCGAGTCCATGAAGCGGCTGGACCATCGGGTCGCCGATGAGGTTCGGGTCGGCGACGATGATCACGTCCGGCTGATCGATGACCCCGCGCCCGTGGATGGGTGCGGTGTGGATGCGCGTGTAGGCGGTGATGGGGGCCCCGCGCCGCTCGGCCCCGTACAACGGGGTGTCCTGGGCGTGGTAGCCTGAGAGGAAAGCGGCTGTCCCCAGGATGCGGCTCGCGGTCTTCATCCCTTGGCCGCCCCGGCCGTGGAAGCGGAATCGGAGCATGCGGGTCGGACCTCCTATTCGGTTGGGGGGAGGGCCCCCCGGAGACACTTTCCTGGGGGGATCTCCCGCAAAATGCGGGCCAAAGCGGGAAATGCATCCGTGCCTGGAAGTGACGGATTTCCAGGGGAAACTGCTGAGATTCGCGCGGCTCGCCCGGAGGGCGGGGCATTTTGCCCCTCTCGAGGATAAGAATGTCCCAGGTGGCAACACCGCCCTGGGACGTTTTCCCGGGGGTGCAGGGGAGCGGGCGGTGAACGGACAAGGGGGGGTGCGCGGGTTCATCCTGGCGGCGGGCCGGGGGGTGCGCATGGGCCCCCTGGGCCAGCGTGTTCCCAAGCCCCTTTGGCCCCTGGGGGGGCTCCCTCTCATCGGGTTCGCCCTGCACAAGCTCCGCCTGGCGGGGGTCCGGGAGGTGGGGATCAACCTCCACCACGGGGCGGAGGCGATCCGGGCGGCCCTGGGCGACCGGCCCTCGGGCCTCGCCGCGCGCTTCTTCTTCGAGCCCGAGATCCTGGGGACGGCGGGCGGCATCAAGAACGCCGAGGGCTTTCTTCGGGAGACGAGGCGGGCCGCCTGCGCCGCTTCCTTCGGGCGCAGGCCCCCGGCGCGCCCCAGGGGCGCCTGACCGAGGCCATGTTCACGGGGATGAGCGTGCTCTCCCCGGGCATCCTGGACCGCATCCCCGCCGGCCGGCCCTGCGGGATCGCGGAGGAGATCTATCCCCGCCTGATCGAGGAAGGGATGCCCCTGGGCGCGGTACTCACCCGTACCGGCTGGGCGGATGTGGGCACCCCGGAGCGCTTCCTGGCGGCGCAGGAGGACCTCCTCGCGGGCCGGTTCGTCCCCGAGTTTCCCTGGCCCGGCGGGGACCATGTGCTGGCGAGCGGCCCGCCGTTGGGCTGGGGTGAGGGCCGGGTCGAGCCGCCGGTCCTGATGTCGGGCGAGGCCTGGCTGGAGCGCGGAGCGCTCGCCGGCCCTTTCTCCGTCGTGATGAGGGGTGCTACCCTTC
>JACPCT010000289.1 GCA_016184445.1 Candidatus Tectimicrobiota bacterium
ACTGGACGGCGACGGGCTTGTCGAGGCCGAGCTCGCTGCGGATCTTGGCCACCTGGGCCTTGGCCACGGAGGCCTGCTCGGAGCCCGCGGAGTAGACGAGGATCTCGGCGATGTCGCCCGGGACGAGCCGCATCAGGACGAAGATGACGAGGCTCGCCCCGACGAGCGAGGGGATGAAGAGGAGGACCCGCCGGACGATGTACTCGCGCATCGCTTCGCCCCGGGCGCAAGGTGAAGGCCCGCAGGCGGGGGGGCGGACGCCCCCCGCCCGCGGGCCGCAAACGTGCCTACTGGTCGAGCCAGACCTTCTGGAACGTGTTGTTGTCGTACACGGTGGTCGCCTGGCGGTAGTTCTTGAGCCGCGCGTCCTCGAAGAACCATCCCTCGATCCAGGAGATCGCGATGTTGGGGTGGTCCGGCTTCGAGAGGATGTAGCGCTGGAGGTCGTGGTAGATCTTCACGCGCTTGGCCTTGTCGACCTCGCGCAGGCCCTTGCCGATGAGATCCTCGATCTTCGGGTCCTTCCAGCGCGTGTAGTTGCGGCCGCCGTCCCCGCCGTAAATGAGAGAGAACATGCTGTGGGGATCGGCCATCACCATCGCGGTGTCCTGGGTGCTGATGAGGGTGAAGTTGCCCGCCCCCCAGTTGCGGAAGCCGACCGCGCTCTCGTAGGTCTTGAAGTTCACGCGGATGCCGATCTTCCGCAGCTGTTGGAGGATGAGCTGGCTGCGGTCCACGTAGTCGGCCACCGCCCGCGTGGCGACCTCGACCTCCACCCCCTTCGGGTGGAGCTTCTGGACGATCCGCCGGGCCTCCGCGATGTCCTTCTCCTTGGTGGCCGGGTTGCAGCCGGGCGCCTTCAGCACCTCCTCCTGGGGGAGCGCGAACTCCCCGTAGAGCTTGGGGTCGAGGAGGTTGCAGGGCGTGCCCGCGCCCTCGAACACCTTGGCGATGACCTCGTGGGGGTTGAGGGCGAGCCGGACGGCCTTGCGCACCTCCGGGTTGTCGAAGGGCTTCTTCTTGGGATTGAGGTAGGTGACGAAGACCGTGTTGATCGGCCAGGGGTATATCCTCACCCGATCCCCCTGGGTCTTTTTCACCTCTCCCGCCTGGGACTTCGACATGGGGGGCCAGGTGTCCCAGAGCATCACCTTGCCCGCCTTGGCGGCCGCGAGCTGGGTGGGCCGGCCCACCAGGATGAACTGCCTCACCCCGTCCACGTAGGGGAGGCCCTTGATGAAGTAGTCGGGGTTGCGCTCCCACTCGATGATGTTGCCCCGCTTGTAGTCCTTGAGCTTGAAGGGCCCCGTCCCGATGATGCTCTTGGCCGCGTTCAGGTTGCCGTCGCGCTCGAGGACGTGCTTGGGGGCGATCCGGCACCAGGCCGAGGCGATCGAGGGGATGAAGGTGCCGGCCGGGTGCTTGAGCGTGAACCTGACGGTGTGGTCGTCCACCGCCTCGACCTTCGCGAGGATGGGCTTGATCAGGGTGCCGCAGCGGGGGCTGCGGAAGTCCTTGCCCGTCACGCGCTGGAAGGTGGCAATCACGTCCCGGGCGGTGAAGGGCTGGCCGTCGTGCCACTTCACCCCCTGGCGGAGCTTGAAGGTGAACACCGTCCCGTCCGCGGAGGCCTCATAGCCCGTCGCCAGGTCGGGGACGGGCTCGCCCGGCTTCTCCGGGTCGTGCTGGAGGAGGCCGCTGTAGACGCCCGCGGTGGCCTGCTGGTGCGTGAGGGCCGACTCGGCGTGGACGTCCAGGCGGGTGGGATCGGCGTAGTTGAACCAGTTCACGATGCCGCCACGCTTGGGCGCCGCCGCCCGGGCGGGGAGCGCGAGGGCCAAGGCGGCGGCCAGCGCGGCGAGGATAAGGGGTATCTTGCGGTGGCGCATGGGCATCCTCCTCCTGGGAGAGGCGTCCTTGGGGCCGGCTTCGCGCCGGCGGCCTGCGCCGCCGGGCGGGCCCAGGCCGCAGGCGCTGAGCCTCCCGCCGCCCGCGAGGGGGCGGGAGGGCCGGTTTCCTTGATGATGACAACAGAAGAGTCGGCCGCCGTATTTCGTATGAATGATGGATATTAGTATGCTGGGAGTTTCCCCCATTTCCGGGATGGGCGCAAGGCGGAAATTTCGGCCCCGGCGCGGTTTCCCCGGTGAGGTTGCGCGGGGCGGGGGAGGGGGGTAGATCGGTTTCTTCCGTCTCCGGCATTAAGCAGGGAGGGCGGCTTTGGACTGGGTGACGCTCTCCCTCGTCTCGGCGCTGGCCCAGACCTCGCGCAACGCGGCGATGAAGTCGCTGGGCCACAAGCTGGACGAGTACATCAACGTCCTCGGCCGCTTCTTCTTCCTGCTGCCCTTCGCCGCGGCGGCGGTGGCCGCGCGGGGGGTGCCCGAGATCCGCCCCTCCTTCTACGTGGCGTGCGCCCTCTTCGCCCTCACCCAGACGGCCGCCACCCTCGCCCTCTCGAAGGCCCTCCTCTACGGGAGGATCGGGGTGATCACCTCGCTGTGGAAGCTCTCGATCATCTGGCTCGTGCTGCTCTCCTACTTCACCCTGGGGGAGACGCCCTCCGCCTGGGGCCTGGCCGGGATCCTGGTCGCGCTGGCCGGGGTGTACTTCCTCAACGTCTCGCGGGCGCGCGTCTCCTGGTGGGAGCCCGTCCGGTTCATCTTCTCGGACCGCGGGCTGAGGTACAGCCTCATCTCCTCGCTCCTCTACGCCCCCTCGGTCGTCACCTTCAAATGGGCCGCCGTCTCCTCGGACGCCGCCTTCGGCACCCTGGGCACCTACGCGGCGGCGGCGCTCGTCATGCTGCCCATCGCCCTGCGCAAGTCGGCGCGGCACTTCCGCCAGGTCCCCGCCCACTGGAAGGGCTTCGCGGGGCTGGGCTTCTTCGCCTTCATCAACAGCTACGCCCTGGCGGAGGCCTACCGGCTCACCCTGACCTCCTACGTGGAGTCGGTGAAGCAGACCGAGATCCTCTTCGCCATCGCCATGGGCTATCTCTTCTTCCGGGAGCGGGAGCGGCTGGGGGAGGTCCTCCTGGGGGGGGCGATCATCCTGGCGGGGCTCGTGCTCGTCATCCTGGGGGGGTGAGGGAACATCGGGGCGGCCCGGGGTGTTACCCCCAAGAGGAGGGACCGCGATGGGGAAGGTGACGCTTCGCCGCGTGTTCTCCGGGGCCGCGCTGGCGGCCGCCCTGGCCGCCGCGCCGGGCCCGGCGCCGGGCGCCCCGGCCGATGAGTTCCTCGCCCGCCTCAAGAGCCCGGCGCCCTCCGAGCGGGCCGCGGCCGCCCGGGGGCTCGGCGAGAGCGGCGCGATGGCCCACTCGGCCCCGCTGGCCGGCCTCCTCAAGGACTCGGACCCCCTGGTCCGAGAGGCGGCCCACGATGCCCTGTGGTCGATCTGGATGCGCTCGGGCGACGCCGAGGTGGACGCCCTCATGCGGCGCGGGGTGATGTGGATGGAGCAGGGCCTTCCCGAGAAAGCCGTCGAGACCTTCTCCGAGATGGTCGCGCTCAAGCCCGCGTTCGCCGAGGGCTGGAACAAGCGGGCGACCGCCCTCTACATGGCCAAGCGCTTCAAGGAGTCCATCGCGGACTGCGAGAAGACCCTCGCCCTCAACCCCCTTCACTTCGGCGCCCTCTTCGGCCTGGGCCTCAACTACATCGGGCTGAGGGACTGGGAGGGGGCCATCTCCGCCTTCCGGCGGACCCTCGGGGTGATCCCCCATTCCGAGGCGGCGGTCCGCTACATCGAGGCCCTGGAGAGGCTGCTCGCCGAGTCGCGGAAACCGCTCTGAGGGGCGGCTGAAAATCCCTGAAAACAGGGGCAAACCGGCCCCGGCCCGCCCGGCGCCGCCCCCTCCCCCGCATTTCTTGACACCCGCGCCACCCCCCCCGTAAGATGCCCTGGCAACGAAGAGTGTCCCTCGCCCGCTTTTCGCCGCGAGGGCGGCGCCTCGGCTCATGGGGAGGCTGGCTTTGCCCCGCGAATACGTGCCCATCCTCGCCCTTCTCGCCCTGGCGGGGGGCTTCGGCCTGCTGACCCTGGCCGTGACCTTCCTCTTCGGGAAGCGGCGGCCGACGGCGAAGAAGGCGGCGGCCTACGAGTGCGGGATCGTCCCCCAGACGAGCGCCCGGGGGCGCTTCTCGGTCAAGTTCTTCCTGGTGGCCATCCTCTTCATCGTCTTCGACGTGGAGACGGTGTTCCTCTACCCGTGGGCCGTCGCGTTCCGGGACCTCGGGCCCTACGGCTTCTTCGTCATGCTGCCCTTCATGGGGCTTTTGGCCGCCAGCCTCGTCTACGAGTGGAAGCGGGGAGCCCTCGAATGGGACTAGAGGAGAGGCTGGAGGGTCAGTTCGTCCTGGGCCGCGCCGCGGACGTGATCAAGTGGGCCCGCAAGAACAGCATCTGGCCCGCGCTGTTCGGCCTGGCCTGCTGCGCCATCGAGATGATGTCCACTTCGGCCGCTAAGTATGACATCTCCCGCTTCGGGGCCGAGGTCTTCCGCGCCTCCCCCCGCCAGGCGGACCTGATGATCGTGGCCGGGCGGGTGTCGCGGAAGATGGCCCCCGTCCTCCGCCAGATCTACGACCAGATGCCCGAGCCCAAGTGGGTGATCTCGATGGGCGCGTGCGCCTCGACCGGGGGCGTCTTCAACAACTACGCCCTGGTCCAGGGGGTGGACGAGGTGGTCCCGGTGGACATCTACGTGCCGGGCTGCCCCCCGCGCCCGGAGACGCTCATCGACGGCATATTGAAGCTGCAGAAGAAGATCGAGGCCGAGGGACTCTACCGGGACCGCGAGCCCGCCTCCTCCCTCTGAGCCGGAGATCACCCTCTCCTCCGCGGCCCCTCTGGCCGCGGCCCGGCCGGGGAGAGGGCCGCCCAGCAAAAGGAAGCTCCAGCGTGACCGACGAAGCCCAGGAATCCGCCCAGGCGGCGCCCCCCGGGGAAGCGGATCCGGACGTCCAGGCGCTGCGCGCCCGGTTCGGGGGAGCGGTGGGCGCGGCCCGCGCCCACCGGGGCCAGGTCGCGGTCGAGCTCGCCTCAGCGGCCCTGCTGGAGGCGGCGCGCTTCCTGCGGGATGAGCGCGGCTTCAAGCTGCTGAGCTACGTGGCGGGGGTGGACTGCCTGGAGCTGCCCTCGGCCCACCGCTTCAAGGGGGCCTACTCGCTCCTCGACCTGGGGCGGGCCAAGCGGCTGAGGCTCGAGGTGCCCTGCGAGGACGACCTCGAGCCCCGGCTGCCGAGCGTGGCCTCCGTCTGGCCCGCCGCGGCCTGCCACGAGTCGGAGGCCTACGATCTGGTCGGGATCGTCTTCGAGGGGCATCCGGGCCTGGAGCGCATCCTCACGCCCGAGGGCTTCGAGGGCCATCCCCACCGCAAGGACTTCGACGTCTCGGCCGAGGCAGTGGAGTTCACCTTCCGGCCGACGCCCGAGGGGAAGCGCGAGGCGAAAGGGTAGAGCGCCCGGCCCCCCGGGGGGGCCGGGCAGGAGCCCGGCATGGCGCAGGAAGTCCAAAGGTCCCCGCTCGACTCGGATCTCCTCGGCCCGATCCGCACCGAGACCTTCACCCTCAACATGGGGCCTCAGCACCCGAGCACCCACGGCGTGCTGCGCATGGTGCTCGAGATGGACGGGGAGACGGTCACCTCCTGCAAGCCCGTCATCGGCTACCTCCACACGGGCATCGAGAAGAGCATGGAGGTGAAGACCTACAACAAGGCCCTCACCATGACCGACCGCATGGACTACCTGGCCCCCATGTCGAACAACCTGGGCTACGTCCTCGCGGTGGAGAGGCTCCTCGGCCTGGAGATCCCCCGCCGGGGCCGCTGGCTGCGGGTGCTCCTGGCCGAGCTGACCCGCATCCAGAGCCACCTCGTCTGGCTGGGCACCCACGGCCTGGACCTGGGCGCGATGACGGTCTTCCTCTACTGCTTCCGCGAGCGCGAGGTGATCCTCAAGATCTTCGAGAAGGTCGCGGGGGTGCGGATGATGACGAGCTACTTTCGCGTGGGGGGCGTCGCCCGCACGCCCTACCCCGAGTTCTTCGACGACTGCCGCCGCTTCCTCTCGGCCTTCCCCGACCGGGTGGACGAGTACGAGGAGCTGCTGACCGACAATCCCATCTACCGCCGCCGGACCGAGGGGGTGTGCGTCTTCCCGGCCGAGCGGGCGATCGCCTGGGGGGTGACCGGGCCCTCGCTGCGGGCCAGCGGGGTGGACTACGACATCCGCAAGAAGGAGCCCTACTCGGGCTACGAGGAGTTCCAGTTCGA
>JACPCT010000290.1 GCA_016184445.1 Candidatus Tectimicrobiota bacterium
GCCACCTCGGCGAGTTGGCTGGTGGGAGCCAGCTCGATCACTTTGCGGTAGGTGGCCAGGGGATCGCGGACGAAGTCCATCGGGAAGATGTACTCATCCTCCAGTTTGACCTCTCCCTCCGAGACCAGGTCCCCGAGCCGGATGAGGGAGACCATCGAGCCCTCCGAAAGCGGGTAGCGCCGGATGACGCGCGTGTAGACCTTGAGCGCCTCGTCCCGCTTCTTGTCCTGGAGGTAGAGATCCCCCAGCCGGGCGAGCGCCCGGTGGGCGTACTCGGCCGAGGGATCGATGTTGACCATCTGGAGATAGGCCTGCGCCGCTTGGGGATAGCGCCGGGCCTGAAACAGGGTCTCGGCGTAGTTGTAGAGGGAGCCAGGGTTCACTTTGAGGAAGGTCGGCCAGCGCCGGTTGCCGCTCTCGTAACGCACCAAGGCCTGTCCGTAGAGCCCCTGGCTGACCATCGCGTCCGCCACACCGAAATGGGCCTCCTGCTCCGCCGGGGAGTTCGGGTAGTTCCGCAGAATCTTCTCGAACTCCACGATGGCGTTCCGCGGATCGCCCAGCTCCATGAACCGCTTGGCGATCTCCACCTGCGCGCGAGGCGCGAGGGAGCTGGTGGGCACCTTCTGGATCAGAGTGCGGAAGGCGACCTGAGCTTCGGCGGGTTTCTGCTGGGCCTGGTAGGACTGCCCCAGGCGGAAGTAGGCCAGCGGCATCTGGGGGGCATCCGGGTAGCGCTTGAGGGCATCCTCATAGACCTGAACCGCCTTCAGGTGCTCGGCGGGAACCCCCGTGCTCGCGACGAAAAAATGGGAATCGGCCAGCATGTAGATGGCGCGCTGGTGCTCGGAATGCTGGGGGAACTTCTCGACGAAGCGAGCGAGGAGGGGTACGGCGCGGAGGTAAAGGCCCCGCTGGAATTCGCGGACGGCGAAGCGGAGGAGAAGAGTCGGGTCGCCCTCGAGCTGCTGCTCCAGTGAAGGATCACCGTGGGCGCTGGCGGCAGGAGCCGGAGCGGGGGCCGCCCAGGCGGCGCCCCGGCCCGTCGCAGCGGCCGCCAGGAGCAGCGCGGCCACTGCGCAACCCGCGCAAAGGCCGCTCATCCCGCTCCGGCGCGTGCTCATGATTGCCTCCCCGCCCGCGGCGCCTAGAGGAGCTTGGCGACCTCCAGGTTCTTCTTCTTCAGCTTCTCGACCAAGGTAGTCCGGTTCAAGCCAAGGAGCTGGGCGGCCCGGTTCTTGACCCCGCCGCTCATCTCCAGAGCGCGCTCGATCAGTTGGTTCTCGATCCGATCCATGAATTCTCGCAGGTCGATGCCTTCCTCGGGGATGTCAAAGGAAGAGAGGTCTTCCTCTCCCCTCCCGGCAGGCGCGGAGGGCCGGAAGCGCTCGGGCAAATCCTCCAGGCAGAGCTCGGGCTGCTCGGCCAGGATGGCCATGCGCTCGACGAGGTTCTCGAGCTCCCTCACATTGCCCGGCCAGGGATAAGCCGACAGCGCGGCCATGGCGTCCGCATGAACGGTCCGCAGGGGGGTCAGGTCCTTTTCCTGGAAGCGGCGAGTGAAAGATTGGACCAGGAGCGGGATATCCTCCTTGCGCTCCCGCAGGGGAGGCAGGTGGACGGGGATGACGTTCAGCCGGTAGTAAAGGTCCTCCCGGAATTCTCCAGCGGCGACGCTCTTCTCCAGGTCCCGGTTGGTGGCCGCGACGATGCGAACGTCCACGTGGATGGTCTTGTTCCCTCCCACCCGCTCGAACTCGCTCTCCTGGAGGACGCGCAGGAGCTTCACCTGGAGCTTGGGGCTCATCTCGCTCACTTCGTCGAGAAAGATGGTGCCCCCATCGGCCATCTGGAAGCGGCCCTCACGCGCCGTGGTGGCGCCGGTGAAGGCTCCTTTTTCATGGCCGAAGAGCTCGCTCTCGAGAAGTTCCTCGGGGATGGCCCCGCAGTTGACGGGGATGAGGGGCCCGCCGGAGCGGCGGCTGGTCTGATGAAGGGCGCGGCAGACAAGCTCCTTGCCGGTGCCGCTCTCGCCCGTGATGAGGATGGTGCTGGTGGTGGCACCCACCTTGGAGATGAGGTCGAACACCTTGCGGATGGCGGCGCTGCGCCCGAGAAGGCCGTGGAAGCTGTCCCCCGCCGGCTCGCCCCCGGCTGACTTGCGCGGAGTGAGCTCCTCCGCCCAACGCAGGAGCCTCGGCGGGGGGGGATCCTCCGCGCAACTCCACACCGCGAAGTCGCTCACCCCGGCCTTCACCGCCTGGACGATGCGGCCCACGTCCACCCCGTTGCAGGTGCAGAAGATGGGCAGCCCATCCCGCGCGATGCGCATCACTTGGACGCTGTCCAGGAAGGAGCGGAAGACCGCCTCGGACTCATCCGGAAGGGCGCAGATCACCACATCCGCCCGCCGAAACCCAGCCCAGGTCGGGTCCAGGCGCTCCGTCCGCTCCATCTCGCAGCCCCTCTCCCGAAGCGCGCCTCCCAGGGCCTGGGCGAAAGCCGGAGGAAACGCGCAGACGACCGCCCGCTTGACGTCCATGGGCACCCGACCTCCAAAACTAATAACAATGAAAATACCACTACTTCACTATGTCATCAATATACATGATTCACCTGCAAAATGTCAAAAAAATGACCTGAACCGCTAATTTTTTTCGGCAACCAATCTCGGCCTAAGAACATATATATTTATTTATAAATCAATCGATTGCAGTTTATTTTTCACTTTTGAACCCCGCCGAGCGATCTAAGCCGCATGTAAGAAAAGCAAACTTCAGGCCATCATTGGTCGCCAGGAAGCCGTCTTTCTGGCCAACAGGTACGTCAAGGAATCACCCTCCCCTGTGGCATAATGGTCTCTTGAGCCTAGAAGTAAACACAACCATGCGGCGCGGCACATCCCTTTGTTTGCCCCACCTTGGTAAGAGGCGGCGAGGCGCCGGCACAACCCGCGCCTCACCGCCAGGTCGGGGCCGGCATCGATCGGCGAGGGGTTTCCTCAGCTTCCCTGTTTCGTCTTGACACTCCCAAGCGGGGTTGGTAGGTTGCGCCCCCGTAGCGATGACCTGGCGGAGCGAGTGGAGATTTCCCGGTGGCCTCTCGCACCCCCCCGGACGACCCAGCCCCTACTCCTTCGGGCTCTGGCGCCCCCTCCGGCAGAAAGATTGCCGAGCGTTTGCGGCAGTTACGGGCCGCCTCGCTGGGGTCGAACTTCGTGACGGCCCCCTTGGTGGGCGGGGCGATGGGCTATGGGGTGGACTGGCTCCTCGGCTCCTACCCCTGGGCCATGGTCGTGGGCGTGGCGCTGGGCTTCGTCTCCGCTTTCGTAGAAGTTCTCAGGAGTGCGCGCTGAGTGGAACCGCATCGCCTCTCCCCGGGCCGGGAACCCCAGCGGGCGCTCAAGCGCATTGAGAGGCTCGGCTGGGTCATTCTCGCCGTGCTCACCCTGGCGTCCGCGGGGCTCCTCCCCGCCGGCCAGGCCTGGGGACTGGTCCTGGGGGGCCTGCTCGCCCTGGGGAACTTCCGCTGCATGGACCTCTACTTCGCCCGGATACTTCAGGGAGGGGCGGCCCGCCCCCGCTGGTGGCACCACGCCCTCTACGGCGCCCGCTTCATCGGCCTGCTCGCCGCCGTCGCGGCGGCCGTCGTCTGGCTGAAGGCCTCGGTGATCGGTGTGGCAGCGGGGCTGTCGGTTCCCCTCATGGCCATCTCGCTCTACGGGGCTGCGGCCGCCCTGCGCCGGAGCGGGAAGGCGGCCTCGGCGGGGATCTAGCGCATGGAAAAATTCCACCCCTACCTCTACTTCGGCTTCATCCCGGGCTTCGGCGAGTATCCGAACGTCGTCTACAGCTGGGTGGTGATGGCCTTTCTCATCGTCACCTCCCTCCTCGTCCCCCGGGCGCTCCAGACCATCCCCCACGGCGGCCAGAACGTCTTCGAGACCCTCTTCGAGGCCGTCGCCTCGTTCATGGAAGGCACGCTGGGGCCCGAGGGCAAGCCCTACTTCCCCCTCGTCTTCACCCTGGGCGTTTACCTGTTCCTGAACAACGTAATGGGCATCCTGCCGGGCTTCATGTCCCCCACGAGCAACGTCAACACCAACATCGGCTGCGCCCTCACGGCCTTCCTGGCCACCCACTACGTCGGCTTCAAGACGAGCGGATGGGGCTACCTCAAGCACTTCACGGGCCCCATCATCTGGCTGGCTCCACTGATGGTCCCCTTGGAGCTCATCTCCCACCTCGCCCGGCCCCTCTCCCTCACGCTGCGCCTCTTCGGGAACATCACGGGAGAGGACCTGGTCCTCGCCGTCCTCATGCTGCTGTGCCTGCAGGCCTTCCTCCCGCTTCCCTGGGCCATGCAGCTGTTCGCGATCTTCGGGAGCTTCATCCAGGCCTTTGTTTTCGTCCTCCTGACCATGATATACATCGCCGGTTCGCTGGCAGGCCACGAACACGACGAGCATGGGCACGAGGGCGCGCACGCCCATTAACGTCGGCGCCCGGCCGAAAACCTGAACAAGGAGAAGAAGCGGATGAAACTGCTGACGACAATCGGTTTCGCGCTCACCACGGCGGCGGCCCTGGCCACCAACGCCCTCGCGGCCGCGGCGGCGACACCCGCCGCCGACGGTGAGGTCCTCAAGTGGAGGATCATCTCCTCCTCCTTCGCCCTGGCCGTCGCGGCGGCCGCGGGCGCCGTCTCCCAGGGGCGCAGCATCGCGGCCGCCCTCGAGGGAACGGCCCGCAACCCCGGGGCGGGCGGCGACCTGCGCGTTTCGATGATCATCGGCCTCGCCCTCATCGAGTCGCTGGTCATTTACACGTTCGTCATCTGCCTGATCATCATCCTCGGATAGGCGGCTTCTGAGGAGCGGGGGGAGGCGGCCGCCGTCTCCCCCCGCCTCTCGCCGGCGGCTACTCCCATGGCTGGCAAGCGGAAAGCGGAGCGCCCCGCCCCCGGAGGGCCAGGAGCGCCCGCCCCATCCGCGCGCGTGCGGTCCGCCCAGAAGCCGCCCCGCGACCTCCACAAGCGCCTCGCCGCCTACGCCGCGGCCATCCGCGCCCTGGAGAGGGCCCGGCTCACGCACGTCGCGCCGGCGGAGATCGCCCGCCGCGCCGGGGTGAGCGAGATCCAGGTCGCCGAGGACCTCGGCGCCCCTCCAGCTGCGGCGCGGAGGAGGGGATTCCCTCTCCCGGGGCTTCAGGAGCGCCTCCGGCGCCTGCGCGACCCCAAGTCGAGGATTCCCGCCGTCACCGTCGGCCGCCTTTCCACCTACGCGCGGGTGCTCAACCGCCTGGAAGAGGAGGGGAGCCGCGTCGTCTCCTCCGCCGGTCTGGCGCGCCGCTGCGGGCTGAACCCGGCCCAGATCCGGAAGGACCTGGCCTACTTCGGCGAGTTCGGCGTGCGGGGCAAGGGCTACGAGGTCCGCGACCTCAAGGCCAACCTGCGGAACATCCTGGGCGTCACCCGCGTCTGGAAGGTGGCCCTCGTGGGAGCCGGCAACCTGGGCCAGGCCCTCCTCTCCTACCGGGGGTTCCTCGCCCACGGCTTCACCATCGACGCGGTGTTCGACAAGTTCCCCGGCCAGGTCGCGCCGCTCAAGCCCGGTTCCCCGCCCGTGCGCCCGATGGAGGAGCTCCCCAAGGTGATCCGCGAGATGGACATCCGCATCGGCATCGTGGCCGTGCCGAGCGAGAGCGCCCAGACGGTGGCGAACCAGCTCGTCGAGGCGGGCGTGAAAGGCATCCTCAACTTCGCCCCCACCCAAATCACCGCCTCCCCCCACGTCAAAGTGCAGACCGTGGAGCTGGGGAGCGAGCTCGAGCGGCTGGCCTTCTATCTCTCCCAGCAGCCGGGGGCGCACTGAGAGGGGGAACCCCGCCCATGCCGTCCCGCGCCTGGATCCTGGGGATCGACACGTCCGGGGCGGCCGGCGGGCTGGCCCTCCTCGAACGGGAGGGGGAGGCCCTCGTCGAGCGGGCTCTGGAGGCGGGCGTCCGGGGCTCGCGCGCCCTGCTGCCCGCGCTGGACCTCCTGCTCCGCGAGGCGGGCGCCCGCCGGGAGGAGCTCGCCGCCATCGGCGCGGCCGTCGGCCCGGGGACCTTCACGGGGCTGCGCGTCGGCCTCTCCACCGCCAAGGGCCTCTCCCTGGGGCTGGGGCTCCCGCTCTACGGCGTCTCCTCCCTGGAAGCCCTGGCGCTGGCCGCATGGGGCGCCTGGCGCCTGCGGCCCGGGAGCGCGCCTCCAGAATGGCTGATCCCCTTCCGGGA
>JACPCT010000291.1 GCA_016184445.1 Candidatus Tectimicrobiota bacterium
CACCGTGACGGCCCGCCTGGGCGCGCTGCGCCGCCAGGGAAAGTCCGACCGGACGCTGCGCCGCCATCTCTCGGCCCTCCGGGCTTTCATCCGCTTCCTGGCGCGGGAGGGGGCGGTGGAGGCCGACTTCACGGCCGACATCGTCCAGTCCGCAGCCTGGAGGCGCCTGCCCAAGACGCTGACGGACGAGGAGGTGGACCGCCTGCTGGCCGCCCCGGACGAGAAGACCCTCGAGAGCCGCCGCGACGGGGCGATGCTGGAGCTCCTCTACGCCACGGGCATGCGGGTGAGTGAGCTGGTGCAGTTGCGCCTGGGGCAGGTCCGCCTCGACGCAGGGTTCTGCCTCGTCCACGGCAAAGGGGAGAAGACCCCCCTCGTCCCTCTGGGGGATGTGGCCCGAAAGCGAGTGGCGGACTACTTGGCGGAAGTGCGGCCCGCCTTCCGGCGTGGAAGACTCTCGGATTACCTTTTTTTGACCCGTCGGGGCGGTCCCATGACCCGGCAAGCTTTCTGGTTTCGCATTAAGATATGGTCGCATATCGCTGAAATAAAATGTGAAGTTAGTCCCCACATGCTGCGTCACAGTTTCGCCACCCACCTCCTCCGCCGGGGGGCGGACTTGCGCGCCCTCCAGGCCCTGCTGGGCCATGCGGACATCTCGACGACTGAGGTCTACACCCAGGTGGACCGGGACGCCCTCCGCAAGATGGTGGACAGGTTTCACCCCCGAGGATAGCGTAAAGTGGGCGAAAATATCCCCTCTAAACCTGTTGACGCCCCCCCGGGCGGGAGCGTACGATCCGGCACCGGTGTGATGTAGGACACCGCGCACGAGGAGCAACCACCTTTTGGCCACACGGACATCCGCCTCCCCTCTCGCAGGACCTGACCGCCTCATCCACATCATTGGTAACCGGGATGAGTCCCTGCGGGCTGTGGAGAAGGCCTTCGGCGTGAAGGTGCGGGTCACCTCGGAGGGGCTCGCGGCCGAGGGTGAGCCGGGCCCCGTGGATACCGCCCTCCGCTTCCTGGACGACCTTCTGGTCTGCCTGGAAGAGGGCCTTCGGTTCGACCCGTCCGACGTGGCGACCCTGGTGCGGGCGGTGACGTCTGAGCCCGGTCTCACCCTGCGGGACCTGGCCGCGGGACGCATCTCGGTTTCCTCGAAGCGGCGCTACATCATTCCCAAGAGCCCGGTCCAGCGGGACTATCTGGAGGCCATCCGCCAGTGCGACGTGGTCTTCGGCATCGGGCCGGCCGGGACGGGGAAGACCTATCTCGCGATGGCGGCGGCCGTCGCTGGGCTCCTCCAGAAGGCGTACTCGCGCATCGTTCTGACGCGCCCGGTGGTGGAGGCGGGGGAGAAGCTGGGCTTCCTGCCGGGCGATCTCCAGGAGAAGGTGAATCCCTATCTTCGCCCTTTGTTCGACGCTTTGAACGACATGGTGGAGTTCGAGCGGGCCGAGCGCCTCATCCAGCGGGGGGAGATCGAGGTGGCGCCTCTGGCCTACATGCGGGGCCGCTCCCTCAACGACTCCTTCGTCATCCTGGACGAGGCGCAGAACACCACCCCCGAGCAGATGAAGATGTTCCTGACCCGGCTGGGCTCCGGGAGCAAGGCCGTGGTCACGGGAGACATCACCCAGATCGACCTGCCCGAGTCGGCGGGATGCGGCCTCATACACGTTCACAAGGTGCTGGCTGAGTTGGCGGAGGTGAGGTTCATCTTCTTCACGGAGCGGGACGTGGTCCGGACCCCGCTGGTGAGGAAGATCGTCTCCGCCTATGAAGCTTATCGGGTCTGATTCCCTCCCGGACGCCCCGCCGTCCGCCCGCGGATAGGGCCTCCCCGAGGACAACCGCTTGATTATGCGCACCGGCACCCAGAAATCGCCCGGAAAAGCCAAGAACGGCTCCTCCCGGCGCTTCTTCCCGCGCAGCCTGAAGAAGGCGCTGCCCCAGCGCATCCCCGTGGGGGGCGCTTACTTCCCCTGGCTGCTGGGGATCGCGCTGAGCTTGTTCCTGGCGGCCGTCACGACGACGGGCCTCTACTCCCCCTCGCTCACCTACCGGGTGGGCGACGTTGCGCGCCGGGACATCAAGGCGCCGCAGGACATGCACGTGCAGGACGCCGCGGCCACCGAGCTCCTGCGGCAGGAGGCCCGGGAGCGCGTCCGCCCGCACTACGATCTCGACACCAAGTTCGGCGACGAGGTCGAGGGCAAGATCCGCACCTCCTTCGACGCGGTCCAGAAGGCGATTCGGGCGCAGGGCGACGCCCTGCGCAGCGCTTTCCTGGCCGAGAGGGGCTCCCAGCGGAGCCCCGAGGTCGTCTCGGAGGCCCGGGTGCTGGAAGAGACCTACCGGGCTGCCGCCTTCCTCGCCGCCGAGGAGGCCTTCGAGCGCACCCTGCAGGGGGCGGTGACGCCCCGCCTCGCCGAATGGATGCGCGGGGAGGCCTATGCCGGCTGGGTCCGCGATGACCTGATCAAGCTGGTCCGCGCCGCCCTGGCCCCTGTCATCGTGAGCGACAGGCAGCTCTACGAGACCCACATGGCCAAGGGGATCGTCGTCCGCGACATCCGCTCGGGCAGGCGGGCCACCCTGGACTCATTGGTCCGGCCCATCGAGCTGCGCGCGGTGGAGGGCCTTCTCCGCCAGCGGGCCGGGCAGCTCGGCCTCCAGACGCCCCCCGCGATGCGGGAGGCGCTCA
Source organism: Candidatus Tectimicrobiota bacterium (assembly GCA_016184445.1). Taxonomy (GTDB): domain Bacteria; phylum UBA8248; class UBA8248; order UBA8248; family UBA8248; genus 2-12-FULL-69-37. Next base: position 2,714 of record JACPCT010000291.1, read on the forward strand.
TCGGCTTGGCCTCCAAGCTGGTCCGGCCCACCCTGACCTTCAACAGCCGCGCCACGGTCGAGGCGCAGCAGGAGGAGACCGCCAAGGTCCAGCCCGTGAGCCAGCTCATCAAGGAAGGGGAGATGATCGTCCGCGAGGGCGAGCGCATCAGCGAGAGCCAGATCGTCAAGCTGAAAAGCCTCGACCGGAGCGACCGCCAGCGGCACGTCCTCGATAACATGCTGGGCACGGCGGCCGTCTCTTTCCTCCTCCTCGCGCTGTCGTGGGTCTGCGCGCAGCGCTATCTGCTCAGCATCCTGCGGGGCCCCAAGACCCTCATGCTCTTCGTGATCCTCCTCGCCTCCCAGGCCCTCCTGGTGAAGCTGGGCATCGTGGTGGCCCACAGCCTGCAGGACGCCTACCGGCAGGTGGCCATCCAGTCGTTCTACTTCATCATCCCCTTCGTCTCGGGCCCGATGCTGGCCGCGCTCCTGCAGGGCCGCTCGGCCGCCGTGCTGATGGCCGTGATGACGGCGGGCATGACGGCCATGCTCCTCCCCGGCAGCGTGCAGTACAGCCTGGTGGCGCTCGCGGGAGGGATATACGCCGCCATCCGGTGGAAGAATTACCGCCAGCGCTCCTCGGTCCTCCTCGCCTGCGTGGCGATCGGCCTCATCAACGCCGCTCTCGCCCTGGGCTTCAACATGCAGGAGGGTTTCTCCGTCGCGATGGCCCGGTGGATGTCCGTCCCCCTGGCCTTCCTGGGCGGGCTGGCCAACGTGATCGCGGTATCCGCCGCCATGCCCCTGCTGGAGTCCCTCTTCAAGCTCACCACCGACATGCGGCTCCTGGAGCTGACGGATCAGAATCATCCCGTCCTGCGGCAGCTGGTGGTGCGGGCCCCCGGCACCTATCATCATAGCCTGATCGTGGGGAACCTGGCCGAGGAGGCCGCCGAGGCCATCAACGCCCACCCGCTGCTCGCCCGTGTCGGCGCCTACTTCCACGACATCGGGAAAATCTTCAAACCCGAGTACTTTATCGAGAACCAGGGGCGGGAGAACCGCCACGACCGCCTGACTCCGAACATGAGCGCCCTCATCCTCATCAGCCACGTCAAGGAAGGCGCCGAGCTGGGGCGGGAGCACAAGCTGCCCCAGGAAATCATCGACATGATCGCCCAGCACCACGGCACCTCCCTCATCCGCTACTTCTACGAGAAGGCGAAGTCCGCGAAGGGAGGGGACGAGTGCAGGGAAGAGGCCTTCTGCTATCCCGGCCCCAAGCCCCAGACGCGCGAGGCCGGCATCCTCATGCTCGCGGACATCGTAGAGGCCGCTTCCCGCACGCTGCCCGACTCCTCCCCGGGCCGCCTCGCGGCCCTCGTGGAGCGCGCCGTCCAGAGCGCCTTCGCGGACGGCCAGCTGGACCAGTGCGACTTGACGCTCAAGGACCTGGGCCGGATCCAGGCGGCCTTCCTCCGAGTGCTGGCCGGAATCCACCATCACCGGGTAACCTATCCGGGGCAGCCCGCCCCGGAGAAGAAGGGCGCCCCGAATGGCGGTGTCCATCCAAAACCGGCAAAAGCGGGTCCGGCTCGCCTTGCGGGGTTTACGGCAGCGGGCGGAGGCGGTCCTGGCAAGTCTCCGCTCGGGGCCTGAGTCGGTCGGCGTCGTCCTCGTCAGCGACCGGACGATGCGGCCGCTCAACCGCCGCTTCCGCGGCCACGACGAAACCACCGACGTCCTCTCCTTTCCCCTCCGGTGCCCCGCGGGAGGCGGGGGGGAGGAGGGCGCCTATCTGGGCGACGTGGTCATCTCGGTCGAGGAAGCCGTCCGCCAAGCCGGGGAAGACGGGGAAACCCTGGCCGAGGCGCTCGATCGGCTCCTCATCCACGGGATCCTCCACCTGAAGGGGCACGACCACCACACGCCCCGCGAGGCGGCGCGGATGCGCCGGAAGGAACGCCGGCTCGGCGAGGTGCTCGAAAAAATGCGGCGCCGGGTGCGCGCCGTCCGGAGGTGAGCGGGTGGAGCGGCTGTGGGCGCCCTGGCGGCGGGAGTTCGTGGTGAAAGGCGCCTCCTCAGGCGAGGGAAGGAGCGGCGGCTGCATCTTCTGCGCCCTGCTCGAGGCTGACGACGGGCCGGAGAACCTCATCCTCCACCGGGGCCGCCGCGCCTACGTCGTCCTGAACAAGTACCCCTACTCGAGCGGCCACCTGATGGTGGTCCCGCTCCGTCACACGGCCGACTTCACCGACCTGCGCGCGGAGGAGGTCGCCGAGATGCTCCTCCTGGCCCAGCGGTGCGTCGCCGCCCTCCGCGAGCGGATGAGCGCCCATGGGTGCAACGTGGGCTTCAACCTGGGCAAGGCGGCCGGGGCGGGGATCGAGGAACACGTGCACCTCCACGTCGTCCCCCGCTGGGAAGGGGACCACAACTTCATGCCCGTGCTGGGAGAGGTAAGGGTCATCCCGGAGGGCTTGCACAGCACGTACGAGACGCTCCGCCCGGCGTTTCCATTCAGGGGCTGACGCGCCGCATGGGAAGCCTGCGCCTCCTCCTCGGGCTCGCCGCCGCCCTCGCCGTGGCGAGCTTCGGGGTCATCAACATGGACCCCGTCGCCATCGCCTACTACAAGGGCGTGCTCCGCCTGCCGCTCTTCTACGTCCTCCTGGCGGCATTCGCGGCGGGCTTCCTGCTCGCCTGGCTGGGGGGGCTGTTCGACCGCATCCGCTTCCGCCACGAGGCGCGGGCGCTGCGCCGCCAGGCGCGGACCCTCGAGACCGATCTGGCGCGGGCCCGCGAGCAGAGCGGCCGCCTCCTCGCCGCCTCGAACCCGCCCGCCGGGGAGCCGCAGGCCCCCTCCTCCGCCCCTCCGCCCCCGGCGGGACAGCCCGCCCGTCCCGTCCAAGAGGAAGGCAAGGATGGCCCCCCGGCCTAAGGGCGAAGCCCACGCCTTCCCGGCGGCCGGCGGCCTGCCCTCCGCCGGCGCGGGGCCCCGGACGGACAGGGCGACGCCCGCCATGCGCCAGTATCTCGAAATGAAGGCGCGCCACCCGGACGCGATCCTCTTCTTCCAGATGGGCGACTTCTACGAGATGTTCTACGAGGACGCCCAGGAGGCCGCCAAGGCGCTCGAGTTGGCCCTGACCTCCCGCCAGAGCGACGCCGACGGGCCCATCCCCATGTGCGGCGTCCCCATCCACGCCTACGCCTCCTACTGCGCCCGGCTCCTCGAGGCGGGCTACAAGGTGGCCGTCTGCGATCAGATCGGGAACCCGGCCGAGGCCAAGGGCATCGTCCGCCGCGAGGTGGCGCGCGTCCTCACGCCGGGGACGGCGGTGGCCGATCCCCGCCTCCTGGACAGCAAGGAGCCCCAGTACTTGGCGGCCCTTCTTCCCGCAGCGGAGGAGGGCTGGGGGCTCGCCTGGGCGGACATCACCACCGGCGAGTTCCGTGCGCTGGAAATCACGGGGAGCCGCCCGGCCTCCCTTCTCGCCAGCGAGTTGGAGCGCCTGCGCCCCAAGGAGATCCTTATTCCCCACGGCGCGTCCATGCCC
>JACPCT010000001.1 GCA_016184445.1 Candidatus Tectimicrobiota bacterium
GACAGCCTCGGACCGCCTCTACCAGGTGATCGATGCCAACCTGACCACGGCGGCCCAGGTGGCGGACCGCGCGACGGCGGAGCTCCGCCGCCGCGCGGTCCTGCCCCGCCAGGCCGAGGTCGGCGTCCCCGTCAACTGCGGCCAGCAGCTCTACGATGTGGTCGCGGTCACCGCGCCTGCCATGGGCTGGACGGCTAAGCCGTTCCGAGTCGTGGGGCTGCGGACGCGCTACGTCCGCCACCAGGGCGCGTCTGCCTACCAGCAGCGCCTGGCCCTGGGCGGCGTCTAGGAGGGATGAGACGATGGCTGCGGTAACGCTCCGGGGAACGCTCAAGGCCTTCGACGCCGCGACGTACAAGGCCACGGTCCAGGTCACGGGGAGTGTCCCCACCTGGCTCCAGGGCGTCCGCGTGAGCCGCGGCATCCCGGCGGTCGAGATGGTGGCCGGGCGCGCCTGCGCCATCCTCTTCCCCGACCCCGCCAATCCCGACGAGGCGGTGGTGGTGGCGGTCTACACCTAGGTTAGCGGCTCTCGCAGGCCTGGCGGGTCTGCTCCGCCTGCCAGGCGCGCTGGTCCTCCGTCCACCAAGTCTGGATATAGGTTAGGATAGCCGCCACGTCCTCCTCCGACAGTGTGTCGCGGAAGGCGGGCATCTGCGGTGCGCCCAGGGCGCTCATCATCTCCCGCATCATCCGAATCATGCCGCTCTTCTCGTCCACCCCGTTCAACACGACGTCCGCCAGCTGGCAGTCGGGGTGGTGCCAGGTGTGGCCGTTGGCGTTATGCACGGGAGGGGTGTCCATCATGGCGCCGCCGGTGGCGCCGCCGTGGCAGGCCTGGCAGTTGGCGGCGTAGAGGGTGGCTCCCCTTTCCAGGGTGCTCGATGGCGGGGTCAGAGGCGCCACGGTGGTCTCTGCACGGCTGCATCCGGCCAAGGCCGCCAGTGCGGCAGCAGCCAGGAGGGCCAGGCCCAGGCGGCCCGTGGCTGGCTGCCTCCTCAGGCCCGGGGGAGGCGCGCCGCGATCTCCTTGATTAGGGCTGACACCGGCACGTACATCAGCCCCCCGTTCTCCGGCGCCCCGTAGTCCCGGACCCAGAGGACTTTGCCGTCGGTCCCGACCAGGACGAAAGTATGCCCGGGCTCTCCGGCGTGGGCCCACTGCAACACCCCATAGGCCTCGGAGACCCGCTTCTCGCCATCGGTGAGGAGGGGCGAGGCGATCTTCCAGCGGGAGGTAAGGGCACTGAGGGAGGCGCCAGGTTCCTATGGGAAACATCATCAACAGCTTGATCGGAATCGTGCTGATCGCCTTGTTCTTGGCCGGGTACGCGGTCGGTGTGCGCTCTCTACCTTTCGCGCTCATCGTCGTGGGCGTTCTCGCCCTGGTCGGGTTCGATTTTTACCAGACGGTGAAAAAGGAGAACGGCCGGACGGACGGATGAGCATGTTCTCTTGAGGGCGAGCAGGCTGGAGGAGGCTGCCATGTGCGCTGAGCATTACTCCATGTACATCAACGGCCAGTGGGTCGAGGCCGAGGGGAGGGGTAAGTTCGAGGTCCGCGACCCGGCCAACGGGAACCTGGTGGCCACGGTGGCGGACGGCGGGGTCCTGGAGGTGCGCAAGGCCATCGACGCGGCCCACGCGGCATTCCCCGGCTGGGCCTCCACCCCGGGCAAGGAGCGGGGGGCGCTCCTCCGGAAGGCCGAGGCCCGGATGAGCGAGCGGCTCGAGGAGATCGCCCGCCTCATGACGCTGGAGAACGGCAAGCCCTTCGCCGAGTCGAAGGGGGAGGTGGGCTTCTCGATGGGCTACTTCAACTGGTACGCCGAGGAGGCCCGGCGCGCCTACGGGGAGACGGTCCCCTCGCCGTTCAAGAACAAGCGCCTGTGGGTGCAGACCAGCCCGGTCGGGGTGGTGGGGGCCATCACGCCCTGGAACTTCCCGGCGAACATGATTACCCGCAAGATCGCCCCCGCCATGGCGGCGGGCTGCACGGTGGTGCTGCGGCCCGCCTCGGCCACCCCGCTCACCGCCCTGGCCATCGCGAGGGCCTGCCACGAGGCGGGGATCCCCCCCGGGGTGCTGAACGTAGTGACCGGCTCGAAGTCGCGCCCCATGGCCGCCGAGATGATGGAGAACCCCAAGGTGAAGAAGATCGGCTTCACCGGCTCCACCGAGGTGGGCAAGGCCCTCATGGAGCAGGCGGCGAAGCAGATCAAGCGCATCACCTTTGAGCTCGGCGGGAACGCCCCCTTCATCGTCTTCGAGGACGCCGACTTCGACGCCGCCGTCGAGGGCGCGGTGGCGATCAAGTACCTGCGGGTCGGCGGGCAGTCGTGCATCTGCGCGAACCGGATCTACATCCAGGAGAGCATCGCCCAGCGATTCATCGCCGCCTTCGTCGAGAAGGTCAAGGCGCTCAAGGTGGGGCCGGGCTTCGAGCCGGGGATGCAGGTGGGCCCCCTCATTAACGAGGAGACCCGCAAGGGGATTCACTCCCTGGTGGAGGACGCCAAGAAGCGGGGCGCGAAGGTGCTCGCGGGCGGCGACTACCTGCGGGAGGGGGCCTACGGGAAGGGCTACTTCTACGCCCCCACCGTGATGGTGGACGTGAAGGACGATTGGCCGGTCTGCCAGGAGGAGATCTTCGGCCCCGTGGCCCCCATCCTCACCTTCAAGACGGAGGAAGAGCTCATCCGCCGGGCGAACGACACCATCTTCGGCCTCGCCTGCTACCTCTACACGAAGGACATGTCCCGTGTCGTTCGCTTGACCGAGCAGCTCGACTACGGGCTCATCGGGGTGAACGACGCCGCCGGCTACACCCATGAGATCCCCTTCGGCGGCTTCAAGCAGAGCGGCCTCGGCCGCGAGGGCGGCCGCGAAGGCATCGAGATGTACCTCGAGGTCAAGTCCGTGGTGGTGAATCTGGGCGCCTAGGCCCAAGCTTCACCTCCGTCGCTCCCTCACCGATCCTATCCGGCGGCCCCTCCCAGCGGAGGGGCCGCCGGCGTTTCCGCCCACCGGCCGGTGTGCTAGGATGCCGCCCGTTTGCCCGCCTGCCCCCGCTCCCGGGGGCGCGGGGGTTCTGTTTCTCCTCTACTCCATCAAGAGGGCATGATGCCGATCGGCGAGTTGAATCCGCACTTGCGCCTGCTCCTGGGCCCTGGCCCGAGCCCCGTCCACCCCCGTGTCCTCAAGGCGATGAGCTCCCATGTGGTGGGCCACCTTGACCCGGACTACTTGGCTGTGATGGACGACTGCCAGCAGATGCTGCGCAGGCTGCTGGGCACGAAGAACCGGGTCACCTTCCCCGTCTCGGGGACGGGCAGCGCCGCCATGGAGGCCTCGGTCTGCAACATGATCGAGGAAGGGGACAAAGCTATCATCTGCATCAACGGAGTGTTCGGCGGGCGCATGGCCGACGTGGCCGATCGGTACGGGGCGAAGATCATCCGGGTGGAGGCCCCCTGGGGGATGCCCATCGATCCCCAGGACGTGAAGAAGGCCCTGGACGCCAACCCCGACGCCGTGCTGGTGGGGATCGTCCACGCCGAAACGAGCACCGGGGTGCTCCAGCCCATGGAGGAGATTGGCCAGCTCTGCCGCAAGTACGGGGCGCTGCTCCTGATGGACTGCGTCACCTCGCTGGGCGGGGTGCCCGTTGATGTCGATAAGTGGGGGGTCGAGATCGCCTACAGCGGCACCCAGAAGTGCCTCTCCTGCCCGCCCGGGCTCGCGCCCATCACCTTCAGCGAGCGCGCCCTCGGCAAGGCCCGGGAACGGAAGGGGAAAGTGAAGAGCTGGTACTTCGACGTGACGATGGTCGAGAAATACTGGGGCCAGGAGCGGGTCTACCATCACACCGGCCCCATCTCCATGAGCTACGCCATCCGGGAGGCCCTCCGGGTCGTCCTCGACGAGGGCCTCGAGAAGCGGTTCGCCCGCCATGCCCTGGCCAGCAAGGCCCTCCAGGCGGGGGTCGAGGCCCTGGGACTCTCCATGTTCGCCCAGGAGAGCTTCCGTACCCCCACCCTCAACACCGTGGCCCTCCAGCCGGGCATGGAGGACGGAACCATTCGGAAGCGCCTCCTGAACGATTTCGACATCGAGATCGGGGGCGGATTGGGGCCTGTGGCGGGCAAGATCTGGCGGATCGGCATGATGGGCCACGGGGCCACACAGGCCAACGTGGTCTACCTTCTTTCGGCCCTGGAGGTGATTTGCCGCCAAATGGGGTATACTGGCTCGGTTGGCCCCGCCATGGCCGCCGCCACGCGGGTCTATGCGGAGGCCACTTCCTGACAGGGCCGAAGAGGGAGTAGCCATGTTCCCGGCGATCGGTTTCCCCGAGCTGTTGATCATCCTGGCCATTTGCGTCCTGGTCTTCGGCGCCAAGCGTCTGCCGGAGATCGGCTCCGGGCTCGCCAAGGGCATCAAGAGCTTCAAGCAGGGCATGAGCGACGAGCCCGAGAAGTCTGAGAAGGCCCAGGTGTCCGGCAAGCCGGAAAGCGGAAGCTCTTCTTCGGGGGGGGGCGTCCACAGCTAGGAATCCCCCGGGACCACGCTCCGAGCGAGACGCTCTACGGCCCCGCGCGCGCGGGGGTATCGAGCGGCCCGCCGACAGGGTTCCGCTGGAAACGGCGGAGCCTCCCGGTTGTTTGGAAAGGAGCGCTGGGCGGGCGCCGGGCCTTGCCCCTGCTTGGGGCGGAGGAGCCCGGCAAGGTCGTGAGCCAGCCCCGCGCGAGCGGCGGCTGGCTTTTTGCCTTTTGCCTTGAAGTGAATGGAAGCGGAGGAAGCGCGGGTGGAGTTCTTCAAGGTCGTGTCCCCGGCCGAGGCGATGGAGGCCGTCCAGGGGTTCGCTCCCCTGCCGGCGGAGGACGCGCCCGCCTTCGAGGCCGTCGGGCGCATCCTGGCCGAGGATGTCGTGAGCCCGGTGGATCTGCCTGACTTCCCCCGCGCTACCATGGACGGCTACGCCATCCGGGCGGCCGATTCCTTCGGCGCGGGAGAGTCCATCCCCGCCTATCTGGACGTGGTGGGCCAGGTGCCGATGGGGGAGGCCCCCTCCATCCGAGTGGGCCGGGGCCAAGCCGCGCGGATGAGCACGGGGGGGATGCTCCCGGAGGGGGCGGACGCCGTGGTGATGGAGGAGTACACCTCCCGTCCCGACGAGAGGACGCTCGAAGTGCGGCGGCCGGTCTCGGCGGGGGAGAACGTCCTCGCCCCGGGGGACGACCTGCGGAAGGGGGAGCGCATCCTCCCCGCCGGCAGCCGTTTGCGGAGCCAGGACATCGGCGCCTTCGCGGGGGTAGGCCTCACGGTGCTGAAGGTTCGGCGCCGCCCCCGGGTGGCCATCCTCCCCACGGGGGATGAGCTGGTGGACCCCCGCGTCGAGCCCCGCCCCGGTCAGGTGAGGGACATCAACCGCTTCTCCCTCGCCGCCGCCGTCACCGAGGCGGGCGGCCTGCCCGCGACCGAGGACATCCTGCCGGACGACCTGCCCACCATCCAGGCCCGGCTCCGGGAGGCGGTTGAGCGGGCAGACATGGTGCTCATCTCGGGCGGCAGCTCGATGGGGGTGCGGGACCACACCGTCGAGGCCATCGACTCGCTGGGGGAGCCGGGAGTGCTCGTCCACGGCATCTCGATCAAGCCGGGCAAGCCCACCATCATTGGACGCATTCGGCGGGGGGGAGTGGACAAGGCGGTGGTGGGGATTCCGGGCCACCCAGTCTCCGCCCTCATGATCTTCTACGCCTTCGTCCGCCCCATCCTCCGCCAGTTGAGCGGGGAGGCAGCCTCCTTCGCCAGCGAGGGGGGGAAGGTGCGGGCCCGGCTGGCGCGGAACCTTCCCTCCGCCCCAGGACGCGAGGATCTCGTGCGCGTCACGCTGGAGCGGAAGGACGGCTCCCTGATCGCCCATCCCCTCATGGGGAACTCGGCCATGATCTCCACCCTGACCCGAGCCGATGGCTTCCTCACCATCCCGCTGGAGCGCGAGGGTCTCCCGGCGGGCAGCGAGGTGCAGGTCACTCTCTACGGATGAGAACGGGGAGCCGGCCATGAACGAAACGTCCCTGCCCCTGGCCGGGAGGAAGCTCTACCTGGAGAACATCCCCCGGGAGGCGGCGCTCGCCCGTCTGCTGGAGAAGGCGGGCCCGGCAGCCTCCCTGCCAGCCGAGGAGGCCGAGGTTCCCCGGGCC
>JACPCT010000002.1 GCA_016184445.1 Candidatus Tectimicrobiota bacterium
CTCGGTCCGCTCCCGGACCTCGGCGAGCCGGTCCAGGAGGCGGTGGCTGAACTCCCGGCCGATCACGGAGGCGACCTGGAGGGTCTTCTTCGGGGCCTCATCCAGCCGGTCGATCCTGGCCATGATCACGTCCTGGATGGTGTCGGGGATGACGACCTCGTCCAGCCGCTTGGCCAGGACGTAGCCTCCTCCATCCCGCCGGACCGCCCCGACCTCCCGGAGAGCCTTGACCACCTCCTCGACGAAGAAGGGGTTCCCTTCGGCTTTCCGGACGATGAGGGCCTTGAGGTCCTCCGGGAGGTTCTCCGCCGCGAGCAGCCCCTGGGCCATCCGCACGCTCTCCTCGGCCGGGAGGGCGTCCAGGGCGATCCGCGCGTGGTAGGTCCGGTCCCCGAAGGGATGGGCGTAGCCCGGGCGGTAGGTGAGGATGCGCAGGACCCGGCTGGCCGGGATGCTGTCGTCCGTGAAGAGCAGGTACTCCTCCGTCGCCTTGTCCATCCAGTGGAGGTCCTCGTACACGACCACCTGAGGGCGCACCTCGGAGGCGCGGAGCATCAGGCACCGCAGGGCGTTGAAGAGCTCTCCCCGGCGCTGCTGCGGGTCCATGGCCGCCACTACCGGGTCGCCCGGGTCTACCGAAAGGAGATAGCGCAGGGAGGGCAGGATCGGCCGGAGATCCTCTCCGAGGCGGAGGACGCCCTGCTCGATCTTCCTCACGACCGCGCCCTCGGTGTCCCCTTCCTCGATTCGGCAAGTGCGCTTGAGGAGGTCGGTCAGCGGGTGGAAGGCGATGGAGCGCCCGAAGGAGATGGCACGCCCTTCAAGCCAAGTCACCTCCTCCCCGAGCCGCCGCTGAAACTCCAGGAGCAGGCGCGACTTGCCGATGCCCGGCTCCCCCATGATGAAGACGACGTGCCCATGCCCCGCCCTGGCCTTCTCGAAGCACTCCGAGAGGAGCCGAAGCTCCCGTTCCCGGCCCACGAAGGGGGTGAGCCCTCCCTCGGCCTCCACCTCCAGGCGGGTCCGGGCTGACCGGGCGGAAACCACCTCCCAGGCGCGAACCGCCTCGCTCTTCCCCTTGAGGGAGAGTGCCCCGAGGGGCCGGGCGTGGAAGTAGCCCGTCACCAGGCGGTGGGTCGCCTCGGAGACCACGATCCGCCCCGGGTCAGCCCCTTGCAGCAGGCGGGCCGCCACGTTCGTCGTGTCGCCGACCGCCGTGTAGTCCATGCGCAGGTCGTCGCCGATCTTCCCCACCACCACGAACCCCGTGTTCAGCCCCATGCGCAGGGCCAGCTCCTCCCCGGGCGGGAGCCCGAGGTCGCCCCCGCGCTCGCGCAGGGTTCGCTGGATTCCCAGGGCGGCGAGGATGGCCTGGCGGGCGTGGCCCTCGTGGGCGAGGGGGGCGCCGAAGAGCGCCATGAACCCATCGCCCAGGAACTGGTTGATCGTGCCCTCGTAGAGGTGAACCTCATCCAGCGCCATTTCGAAGAAACGGCTCAACAGGGCGTGCATCGCCTCGGGACCCAGGCGCTCGGCCAATGGTGTGGAGTTCGCGATGTCGCAGAAGAAGACCGTCACCTGCTTGCGCTCGCCCTCGAGGGCGCTCCGGGAAGTCAGGATCTTCTCGGCCAGATGCTTGGGGGTGTAGGAGTGGGGGGAGGCGAACTTCGACTCGGCGGTTGGGGGGACCGCGCCCAGGGGCTGGCCGCACCCGCCGCAGAACTTCTCGCCGGGCTCGTTCGAGAAACCGCAAGCGGGGCACGGGAAGGCGAGCGAAGCCCCGCACTCGGCGCAGAAGCGCCGCCCTTCGCGGTTCTCCGCTTGGCATCGGGGACACTGCATGCCCCCGCCTCCTCCGGTCCGATCCAGCCAAAAGGAAGGCAATTAGGATAAGGTGAGTTTATATCTTGGAAGCCAGCGCGGTCAAAGTCCTACCCCCGCAGCCCCTCCAGCGCCTGTTGAAAGTCCCCGGGCGGGGGAGCCTCGATGGTCCTCTCCTCCCCCGTGGCGGGGTGGGTGAAGCGGAGGCGGAAGGCGTGGAGGGCCTGGCGGGCGATGAGGCCGGGCGGGAGCTCCTCCCCCTTCTTGGCCACCCGGCCCCGGCCGTAGACGGGGTCCCCCAGCACCGGGTGGCCGATGTGGGCGAGGTGGACCCGCACCTGGTGGGTGCGCCCCGTCTCCAGGGTGACCTCCAGCAGGGCGGCCCCCCTGAAGCGCTCCCGCACCTTCCACCGCGTGACGGCCCGCCTGCCCCGCTCGGCGACCGCCATCTCGGTGCGGCGGGTGGAGTGGCGGCCGATGGGGGCGTCCACCGTGTCCTGCGCCCGCCCGGGGACGCCCCGGACGATGGCGGGGTAGGCGCGGTGGATGCGCCGGGCGTTGAGGTCCGCCGAGAGCCGGCGGTGGGCGCTGTCCGTCTTCGCGATGAGGAGGAGGCCCGAGGTGTCCTTGTCGAGCCGGTGGACGATGCCGGGGCGCTCGACCCCCCCGATGCCCGAGAGCTGGCCCCGGCAGTGGTGGAGGAGGGCCGCCGCCAGGGTGCCGGTCTTCCGCCCCGCGCCGGGGTGGACGACGAGGCCGGCGGGCTTGTTCACCACGAGGAGGTGGGCGTCCTCGTAGCGCACGTCGAGGGGGATGGCCTCGGGGGCGAGATAGGAGGGCTCGGGGGGCGGCACCTCCACCTCCACCCGCGCGCCCGGCGGCACGGCCTGCCCCGCCTTGGCGGGGGGCTTGCCGTTCACGCGCACCCGGCCTTGCTTGATGAGGGCCTGGAGGCGCGCGCGGGAGAACTGGGGGAGGCGCGCGGCGAGGAAGGTGTCCAGGCGGGGGGCGCCCGCAGAGCAGGTGAGGTGGAGACGTTCTCCCGCCACGGGGCGCCTCTGGGGAGAAGGCCGGCTCAGGCCCCCGCCCCGTCCTCCGGCGAGGGGGCGCGGCCGCGGAGGAGGTCGAGGGCGAGGAGGATCACCCCCACCGTGATCCCCGAGTCCGCCAGGTTGAACGCGGGCCAATGATAGACGCCGATGTGGAGGTCGATGAAATCGACCACCTCGCCGTGGAGGGCGCGGTCGATCAGGTTGCCCGCCCCGCCCCCGAAGATGGCCCACAGGCCGAAGCGCCCCGGCCGGCTGGCGGGCGGGCTCCAGCGGTAGAGGTAGAGGACGAAGGCCAGGGCGGCCAGGGTGGCGATGATGAAGAAGGCCCTCCCCCACCCCCCGGGCAGGCCCGCGAGGAGGCTGAAGGCCCCGCCCCGGTTGCGCAGGTAGGTGAGGTTGGCGAAGCCGGGGATGACGGCGCGGCTCTCCCCCAGCTGGAGGGAGGCCACCACCGCCCACTTGAGGAGCTGATCGGCCAGGGCGTAGAGGGCCGCGAAGAGGAGGAAGGGCCCCAGGCGCGGCCGACCGGCAGGCTCATGGCTCACGGGAGCGCCTTCACGCAAGGGCGTGGGCCGCGATGCGGGCGCAGCGGGCCGAGAGGTCCGGGAAGCGCGGGTCGTCGCCCACGTCCTCCGTCACCTTCCAGGACATGGCGCACTTCTTCCCCTTGGCCTCGGCGACGAGGACGGCCAGGCCCTCGACCTCCCCGCTGTGGAAGGCCCCGGGCGGCGCGTCCCCGCCGTCCGCGAGGCGGGCCTTCGAGACGATGAAGACGTCCTCCATCGCGCCCGCGAGGGGGAGGAGCCTTGCGCGCAGCGCCTCGGGCGCGTGGAGCTCCACCTCGAAGTTGAGCGAGCCGCCCTTCCCCTTCCCCTGGCTCTGGCGGACCTGCTCGATCGCCTTGAGCACCTCCCCGCGCACGCGCAGCAGGGGCTCCCACTTCTCCTCCAGGGCGGCGTCGCGGCGGGCGGGGTCCGGCCCGGGCATGGGGGCCAAGTGGATGCTCCCGCCGTGGAGCCTGGGGGTGAGCCGGTAGGCCTCCTCCGCCGTGAAGGAGAGGACGGGGGCCATGAGGCGCAGGAGGGCGTCCAGCACCTCGTGCATGGTGCCGAGGCCGGCGAGTCTCTCCTTGTCCCTGGGGAGGGCGATGTAGAGGCGGTCCTTCACCACGTCCAGGTAGAAGGCCGAGAGGTCCACCGAGCAGAAGTTGTTCAAGGCGTGGAAGACCATGTGGAACTCGTACTCGTCGTAGGCCCTGCGCACCCGCTCCACGAGGCGGTCCAGGCGGCTCGCGATGAGGCGGTCGATCTCGGGGCGCTCTGCCAGCGGCACTGTATCTGTCTTGGGATCAAAGGCCGCGTAGTCCTGGAGGTTCCCCAGGAGGAAGCGGCAGGTGTTGCGGATCCTCCGGTAGGCCTCGGCGAGGCGCTCCAGGATCTGCGGGGAGATGCGGATGTCCTCGCGGTAGTTCTCCCCCGCCACCCAGAGGCGCAGCACCTCGGCCCCGTACTTCTTGATGACCTCCCCGGGCTCCATCGCGTTGCCCAGGCTCTTGCTCATCTTGCGGCCCTGGCCGTCCACGACGTAGCCGTGGGTCAGCACCTCGCGGTAGGGCGCGGCGCCCTTCACCCCGACGGCGGCGAGGAGGGAGCTGTGGAACCAGCCGCGGTGCTGGTCGCTCCCCTCCAGGTACATGTCGCAGGGCCAGGCGAGGGCGGGGTTCTTCTCCAGCACGGCCGCCTGGCTCACCCCCGAGTCGAACCACACATCCAGGATGTCGCCCTCCTTCTTGAAGGAGGTCCCCCCGCAGGAGGGGCACTTGTAGTCCCCGGGGAGGAGGTCGGCCGCCTCCTTCTCGAACCAGAGGTCGGCCCCGCCCCCGGTCTCCATCCGGTCGGCGATCCGGTGGGCCACATCCGGGTCCACGACGACGTGGCCGCAGCCCCCGCAGTGGAAGGCCACGATGGGGACGCCCCAGGCGCGCTGGCGGGAGATGCACCAGTCGGGGCGGCTCTCGATCATCCCGTAGATGCGCTCCTCGCCCCAGGGGGGGACCCATTTGACCTTGCGGATCTCGGCGAGGGCGCGGCGGCGGAGGTCCCCGTGCTCCATGGAGATGAACCACTGCGGCGTGGCCCGGAAGATGGTGGGCCGGTGGCTGCGCCAGTCGTGGGGGTAGGGGTGGCGGTAGTCCTCGACGGCGAGGAGCATCCCCCGCTCCCTGAGCAGGACGATGATCCTGGGGTCGGCGTCGAAGACGAACTGCCCGGCGAAGTGCTCGACCTCGGGGGTGAAGCGGCCGTCGTCGTCCACGGGGCTGTAGATCTCGAGGCCGTACTGCATTCCGCTCTCGTAGTCCTCCCGCCCGTGGCCGGGGGCGGTGTGCACCACGCCCGTGCCCTGCTCCAGGGTGACGTAGCCCGCTTGGATGACGAGGGAGTCGCGGTCGATCCAGGGGTGGCGCGCCCCCAGCTTCTCCACCGAGGCGCCGGGGAAGGCGGCCACCTTCTCGAAGGGGGCGCCGTCCCCCGCCTTCCCCGCCAGCCCGGCCACGCGGGACGCGAAGTGCTCGTGGAAGAGGAGGACCTCCTCCCCGTGCCGGAAGGCGGCGTAGCTGAGGTCCGCGTGGAAGGCGAGGGCCAGGTTCGCGGGCAGGGTCCAGGGCGTGGTCGTCCAGATGAGGACGCTCGCTTTCTCGCCCTTCAGCACGCCCCGAAGGGCGGGCACCTTCGCTTCCCACTTTTCTTTTTGCTCATCGCTCAGAGGGAAGCGCACGTAGACGCTGGGCGTCGTGACCTCCTGGTACTCCACCTCGGCCTCGGCCAGCGCGGTGCGGAGGCCGGGCGCCCAGTGCACGGGCTTCAAGCCCCGGTAGACGCTCCCCTTCTCCATGAAGCGGGCCAGCTCGCGCACGGTGGCCGCCTCGTACTCGTAGCTCATGGTGAGGTAGGGCCGCTCCCAGTCCCCGAGGACGCCCAGGCGCTTGAACTCCCCGCGCTGGACGCCGATGAACTTCTCGGCGTAGGCGCGGCAGAGGCGGCGCTTCCCGGCCGGGCCCACCTCGAAGCGGCGGGCGCCCAGCTCGCGGTCCACCTGGTGCTCGATGGGGAGGCCGTGGCAGTCCCAGCCGGGGACGTAGGCGGCGTCGAAGCCCGACATCTGCTTCGACTTGACCACGATGTCCTTGAGGATCTTGTTGAGGGCCGTCCCCATGTGGATGTGGCCGTTCGCGTAGGGGGGGCCGTCGTGGAGGATGTACTTCTTCCTCCCCTTCGAGGCGGCGCGCAGC
>JACPCT010000003.1 GCA_016184445.1 Candidatus Tectimicrobiota bacterium
CGGACTCTACCTGGGCCTCACCTTCGCGATGGCCTTCCTCCTCTACCTCTTCCAGCGGGGCTCCCCGGCGGAGCGGCCCTCGGCCTGGGACGTGGCCTTCGCCGCCCTCTCCCTGGGGACGGTGGGGTACTGGATCTGGGAGTATGGGGGGCTGGCCTACCGCGCGGGGGCCTACACGGATCTCGACTACTACGTCTCGATCGTGGGCGTGCTGCTCTCCCTCGAGGCCTGCCGCCGGGTGACGGGGGCGGCCATGTCGCTGGTGGCCGTGGGAGCGCTGATCTTCGCCTATTTCGGGCCCTACTTCCCCGAGGTCCTGGCCCACCGCGGGGTGCCCGTGCGCCGCCTGGCCGAGTACCTGTTTCTCACCGACGACGGCGTCTTCGGCGTCATGACGAACGTCATGGCCACCTACGTCCTCATCTTCATGTACCTGGGCTCGTTCATGAGCCGCTCCGGGGCGGGGAAGTTCTTCATCGACTTCCCCCTCTCCCTCATCGGGCGGACGGTGGGAGGGCCGGCCAAGGTGGCGGTTGTCTCCTCCGCCATCTTCGGCACCATCTCGGGCGCCTCGGTGGCCAACATCGTGGCGACGGGCACCTTCACCATCCCCCTGATGAAGCGCAGCGGCTTCAGGCCCCACGTGGCGGCGGCGGTGGAGAACACGGCCTCGACGGGCGGGCAGCTCCTCCCTCCCGTCATGGGGGTGGGCGCCTTCATCATGGCCGAGCTGACCGGGATCTCCTACGGCCACATCGCCCTCGTGGCGGCCATCCCGGCCATCCTCTACTACCTCTCCATCTTCATCATGGTGCACTGCGAGGCCAAGCGGTTCGGGCTGAGGGGGCTGCCCGAGGGCGAGGTCCAGCCGGCCGGCGCGGTGCTCCGCGCGGGCTGGTTCCACGTCTTCCCCCTCGCGCTCCTGATGGTTTTCCTCTACGCCGGGTACTCCCCGCCCTACTGCGCGGGGGTGGCGGTCGCCGCCACCGTCCTGGTGAGCTGGCTCAACCGCGACGGGAGCCTCCGGATGGGCCCCCGGGCGGTGTGGGAGGCCCTGGTGGACGGCTCGGCCAGCTCCCTCATCGTGGGAGCGACGGCCGGCGCCATCGGGATCATCGTGGGGGTGGTCTCCCTGACGGGGCTGGGGCTCAAGCTCTCGAACATCATCGTCTCGCTGGCGGGGTCGAGCCTGCTCTTCGCGGTCTTCCTGGTGGCGTTCGCTTCCCTCATCCTGGGGATGGGGCTCCCGATCACCGCCTCCTACCTCGTCCTGGCGGTGCTGGCCGTGCCCGCCCTGGCCAACTACGGGGTGCCCGTCCTCGCGGCCCACATGATCGTCTTCTGGCTGAGCCAGGACTCGAACTTCACCCCGCCGGTCTGCCTGGGGGCCTACGTGGCGGCCTCCATCGCGGGGGCCGACCCCTGGAAGACGGGCTGGACCTCGCTCAAGTTCGGGAAGATGCTCTACGTGATGGCCCTGCTCTTCGCCTACACCTCCATCCTCTTCACGGGGACGCTGGAGGAGAGCCTCTGGGCGGTCTTCTCGGCCCTGGTGGGGACGGTCGCCTTCTCCTTCTGGACCATGCGCTTCTGCTACGGCCCCACCTCCCTCCCGGAGTGGCTGGCCCTGGGGGCCTCCACCGTCTTATGCTTCATCCCCGGGGTGCTCACGGACTTGATCGGGATCGCGCTGTTCGTCCTGGTCTATTTCATCCAGTACCGCCGGTATAAGCGCGCGCCGCGTGAGGCCTCCGCGGCCGGGGTCACTTGAGGGGGAGGGCGCCATGGCCCAGACCGTTGACCGTTCCCGGATGATCGCCCGGATGAAGGAGGCCCTCCGGCTGGAGGCCGGGTCCACGGCCGTGGTCACCATCGACTGCCAGCGGGGGAACCTCGACCCGGCCATCGCCTCCCTGCCCGTTCCCGAGGAGGAGTGCCGGCGGGTCATCGAGGGGACGAACCGCCTCCTGGCGCTCGCCCGCGGGGCCGGGGTGCCCGTCCTCCACGTGAGCACGGTGTACGAGGAGCCCCTCCTCGCCTCCCACCCCTTCGAGCGGGCGATGCTGGAGGCGAAGGAGTCCTTCACCCCCCACCGCCAGAGCGACTTCTCCCGCCACAAGCGCCCCGGCTCGATCGAGGGCCAGCTCGTGCCCGGGCTCGACGTGCGGCCCTCCGACCACCGGGTGGAGAGCAAGCGCACCTTCGACATGTTCCACGGCACCCCGCTGGAGCTCCTGCTGCGCTTCATGAAGCGGGACACGCTCCTGATCGCGGGCTGCAACACCAACACCTGCGTCCTGGCCTCCGCCTTCGGGGCCTACAACCGGGGCTTCAAGGTGGTCGTCCTCTCCGACTGCGTTGCCTCGGCCTACGGGGAAGACCTGCACGCCTTCGCCCTCTCGAACATCCAGCGCCGGCTGGGCTGGGTGCTCACCCTGGACGAGCTGCGGGAGAAGCTCGGTGTTGCCTCGGCCGCTGGGGCAGGGGCGGCGCGTTAGGCAGGGGTGACCGGACTTCGGCGAGATCAGCCGAACCGTCGAGCCGCTGATCGCCCCTGCGGAAAAATCGGCCACCTTCGCCCTCTCCCCCTGGGAGAGGGCTGGGGTGAGGGAGGTTCGGCGGGACGATTACATCCCCTCACCCCCGTCCCCTCTCCCACGTGGAGAGGGGAGGAAGCGCATGGAAGCTTTCTGGCGCGCTTGTTCAGCGGACAAATTGATTGGACTTCACGGTTAGCAGAGGGGGAACGATGCCCGGCGCCTCCGACAAGGACCTCCGCTTCCAGCTCGCGCTCGGGGGGCGCATCCTCGCCTACGTGGGCCAGGCGGACGCCATCATGGGGTTCGCGGGCGCCCGCGCCTCGGAGGGCGCCTCCTTCTGGATGAAGCCGATGACCCTGGGCCTCGACGAGGTCCGCCCCGGGGATCTCCTCCGCATCGGCTACGACGGGAAGGTCTTGGAGGGGGAGGGCCGCCCCCACAACGAGTGGGTGTTCTTCGCCTCGCTCTTCAAGGATCACCCCGAGCACTCGGCCGCCGTCCACACCCACGCGCCCTTCTGCCTCGCGGTGGCCGCCCAGGGGCGGACCATCGAGCCCTTCGACCAGTTCGGCACCCACTTCTTCGCCCACGGGGTGCCGCTCTTCGAGGAATCGCCCGACCGCGTCTACACCTTCGAGCTGGCCGAGGCCATCCTGAAGCGGATGGGCGGGTGCCCCGCCGTCATCATCTCCTACCACGGCATCCTCACGGTGGGGAGAAGCGTCCGGGAGGCCACCATGCGGGCCGTCTTTTTGGAGAAGGCCGCCCAGACCCAGCTTCTCGCCTACCAGGGCGGGGGCGCCCGCCCCCTCTCCCGGGAGCTCGCCCGCGGCCTCGGCAGGAACGTCCCCTACGACCTCCTCCACGAGTTTTACTGGAACTACTACGAGCGCCGGCTTCGGGCGGAGGACCCGGGCTTCTTCGCATGAGCGGCCCGTGCCCCCCGCCCCCGGATGGCCCTTGCGGGCGGTGGCGAGAGCGGAAAATGGCCCCTGCCAGCGGCCGGGCGTTCTTCTGGTATCCTTCCGTCTCGCCCCCTCCCCCGGGCGGCCCGGCGGGCGGGGCGGCGTCCCAAGCGTTCTCCCGGGAAGGAATCCCGTCCCGGAACTTCGAGAGAAGGGGAGTGACCATGAAACGCGTCGTTCTAGCGGCCGGGATGACGGTCCTTGGATTGCTGGCGGCGGGGGGGGCCGAGGCCCACGTCTTCGGCGCCTGGGGCGGCGGGCTCGGGGAGGGGTTCTTCCACCCCATGGGCGGCCTGGATCACGTCCTCGCCATGGTGGCGGTGGGCCTGTGGGCGGCCCAACGGGGCGGGCGCGCCCTGTGGGCGCTGCCGGCGGCGTTCCTCTCGATGATGGCCGTGGGCGGCCTCTTCGGCGGCGCGGGAATCCCCTTGCCCTGGGTTGAGGCTGGCGTCGCCGCCTCGGTGGTGGTGCTGGGCATGGCCGTGGCCTGGGCGTCCCGCTGGCCCATGCTCGCCGGGCTGGGCCTTGTGGGCCTCTTCGCCCTCTATCACGGGCACGCGCATGGGGCGGAAATCCCGCAGACGGCCGCGCCCGCGCTCTATGCCTTCGGCTTCCTGGCGGCCACGGCCCTCCTGCACGGGGCGGGGATCGCGCTCGGCCGGCTGGCGGCCTCGAGCCTCATCGGCGCGAAGCTCCTGCGCGGGACGGGGGCCGCCGTCGCGGCCGCCGGGTTCCTCCTTTGGGCGGCGGCCTAGCGGCGAAATCCCGCGATGTGGTTCACCTCGGAAGGGTGAGGTTTTCTCCCTCTCCTTTCGGGGCCCCGCAAGTCGCATGCCGGTTTCGGCGCTCGCGCGGCGAGCGGCCCGTCCGGACTTCATGCCTGGCCCGGCCCGCTGAGCGAAGTCGCCGTCGGCGGGCACCCCTCGAAGGGTCGGCTACGCCCTGCCGGTGAATCATCCAAATATTTGAATTTGCTTTCTTTTCCGTTGCCGGAGGGGAGGCCGCTCCCCGCCCCGGCGGGGCGTCTCTGCGTTGAGACGGGCCGGCGCGCGATCGTGCCCGCGTTCGTTGGGCTTTTCATGGCGAGATGGTATAAGGAGAAAGTTTCATTTCACGGGATGCCATGAAAACCGGATGCGCGGCCCAAAGACGGAGTCGGGGTTTCCCGGCGGGGCGCGGTGGGCGCCGCTGGGGAGGTGTCCGCCCCGCCTCCGTCGCCGTGGGCCGGTGACGGGAGGGCGGGAATCGTGGCGAGCGTGTCGGTGCGGAGCCTGGTCAAGCGTTTCGGCGCCGACGCGGCCGCGGTGAACGGGGTGAGCTTCACGGTGCGCGAGGGGGAGTTCGTCACCCTGCTGGGCCCGAGCGGCTGCGGGAAGACGACCACCCTGCGCTGCATCGCGGGGCTGGAGGTGCCCGAGGGGGGCGAGATCCTCATCGGGGACGAGTTGCTGACCTCGGCCGGGCGGGGCGTCTGCCTTCCGCCGGAGCAGCGGCGCCTGGGCATGGTGTTCCAGTCCTACGCCGTCTGGCCCCACATGACCGTGTTCGAGAACGTGGCCTACGGCCTGCGGGCGCAGTCGGTGGCCAGGGCCGAGGTCGGCGAGCGCGTGACGAAGGCGCTCGAGCTGGTGGGCCTGAGCGGGCTCCAGGACCGCAACGCCACCAAGCTCTCGGGCGGGCAGCAGCAGCGCGTGGCCGTGGCCCGGGCGCTGGTCTACAACCCCCGCGTCCTTCTCTTCGACGAGCCCCTGAGCAACCTCGACGCCAAGCTCCGCGAGCAGATGCGGCTCGAGCTCACCCGGCTCGTGCGCGAGCTCGGCATCACCTCGATCTACGTCACCCACGATCAGGCCGAGGCGATGGTGATGAGCGACCGGATCATCGTCATGCACGAGGGGCGCATCCAGCAGGAAGGCGTCCCCCAGGCCATCTACGACGAGCCGGCCAGCCGCTTCGTGGCCGACTTCATCGGGGTGACGAACCTGCTCGAGGGCACGGCGGCCGGGCGCGGCGGGGAGGGGGGCGTGTGGGTGGAGGTGCCCGAGGCGGGGGCGCGGCTCCTGTGCGGCCGCCGGGCGGAGGGGGTCGAGCCCGGCGAGCGGGTCACGGTGAGCATCCGGCCCGAGCACATCTCGATCGAGGGGGCGCCCGCCGGGCCGAACCGCGTCGAGGGCACGCTGACCGAGGCCATCTACCTGGGCCAGTCCTGGGACTGCCGGGTGAGGGTGAAGGACGTGAGCCTCCGGGTGCAGGCGCAGGGGGAGGTGTCCCTGCGCCCCGGCCAGCGGGTGGCGCTGGGGGTGCTCCCCCGGCGGTGCGTCCTCCTGCGGGGGTGAGGGAGCCGACCCGCGGGGCCGGCGGTGGGGTCCTGAACAGGGAGGAGTGGCCATGAAGGCGCGGATGATCGGCTGGATGGGGGCGTTGCTGGCGTTGCTGGCCCTGGCCGCCCCGGCCTGGGCGGCGGATGCGCCCATCCTGAAGGAGCTGAGCGGGGCCGAGCGCGAGCGGGTGGCGAAGCTCATCGAGGGCGCCAGGAAGGAGGGCGGCCTCGACTACATGTCCCACTTCGTGCAGGTTGGGACGGCCCGGCT
>JACPCT010000004.1 GCA_016184445.1 Candidatus Tectimicrobiota bacterium
CCGAGGCGCCCGAGCCAGCCTTCCAGCCGGGAATCGGAGGGAGGCCCCTCGCAAAAGGCGAGGCCCCCGCCCCGCCGCTCGACATAGCGCTCCCGCAGGCCCTCCCCGGTCTGGAGGAGCAGGTGGACGGGCAGGGCGTCCAGGAACTCGTGGGCCAGGACCGCGCCCTCGAACCCGCTTCCGGGCATCCATCGATCCAGCGGTGAACCGGGGAAGCGTACGGAGGCCGGCCAGGGGGCGAGGCGCTCCCGCAGCCGCTCGCGGGCGGCGGCGCCCTGCTCGACGGGGGTGTAGCGGATCGCCGCGCGGAAGGCGGGCTTGAGGGCTTGGGCGCCCTCCAGGATGTCGCGGGCCAGCCAGCCCTCGCCCGCGCCGTATTCGAGGACGGGGAAGGCGGCGGGCCCTCCCATCGCCTCCCAGAGGGCCTCGAGCTGGCGGGCGGCCATGCGCCCGAACCAGGGGCTCTGGTGGGGGCTGGTGAGGAAGTCGCCGGCCGCGCCGATGCGGGGCCGGGGCTGGGCGTAGTAGCCTCCCTCGGGGTGGTAGAGGGCCAGCTCCATGAAGCGCCGGAAGGGCATGGGGCCGCGGGCCAGCTCGGCCTCCAGGGCCTTCGCGAGGGCGGGGTGGGCCGCCAGGGGCATCGCTGCCGTCTCCAAGCGCGGGAATCGGCTCCTTGATTGTTCGCCGGAGCGATTCTATCCTTTTTCGTGCGCCCGGCCTCCCCCCAGGGGGCGGGGAGACCGCCGGCGCGGAGGAGGCCCATGCAGGTGCGCCTGAAATGCTTCGCCTGGGCCCGCGAGGTGACGGGCGAGGAGGAGATCTCCGTCGAGATCCCCGAGGGGGGGACGGTGGCCGACCTGCGGGCCCGCCTGGAGGAGAGGTTCCCCGTCTTCGCGGGGCGGATGGAGTCCATCGCCGTCTCGGTGAACCAGGAGTTCTCGGGGGACAAGGCCCGCATCCGCCCGGGGGATGAGGTGGCGCTCATCCCCCCCATCAGCGGAGGCTGAAATGATCTGCCGGATCGTGGAGCGCCCCATCGACGTGCAGGCCCTCGCGGCCCAGGTGGAGGAGGCCGAGGCCGGGGCGGTCTGCACCTTCGCCGGGCTGGTGCGGAACCACAGCCGGGGCCAGCGCGTGACCCACCTGGAGTACCAGGCCTACCGGGAGATGGCCGAGAAGAAGCTGCGGCAGGTGGCGGATGAGATCGCCGAGCGCTTCGGGGTGACGCGCCTGGCCATCGAGCACCGGGTGGGCGTCCTGCGGATCGGCGATGTGGCCGTCGGGATCGCCTCCGCCTCCGCCCACCGGGACGCCGCCTTCAAGGCGTGCCGCTACGCCATCGACCGGATCAAGCAGGTCGTCCCGATCTGGAAGAAGGAATTCGGGGAGGACGGCGCCGTCTGGGTGGAGGAATGCGCGGTGGAGGCTCCCCCCGCCCGGGAGCCCGGCCGCCCCGAAAATTAACCTTTGACATTTCCGCCTCCCTCGCTAATATAAACCCATCCGACATCATAAGAACTGGCCCTTGGTTTTGAGCGGCTCAGGCTAGGAATGGGGTGTGGCTCCCCCGGGTTTTGGGGAGGGGTGCCCCTTTGCGGCCCGGTGGGCCCTCGGGCAGACGCCAGCGAGGAGGGATGTCGATGAAGAATCTGAAAGGGTTTATGACCGCGGCCGCCGTGGCGGCCGCAATGCTCGCCTTCCCGGCGGGGGCCTGGGCGGCGCAGGAGGTCGTCGTCGGCGGGGCCATCTCCCTGACGGGCCGCTACTCCGAGCCCGCCGGGCGCCTGAAGGACGGCCGGACGCTCTGGGTGGAGGAGGTGAACGCGCGCGGCGGCCTGCTGGGCCGGAAGGTCCGGTTGGTCCTGCGGGACGACCGGAGCGACCCCTCCACGGCCGTGAAGCTCTACGAGCGGCTGCTCACCCAGGAGAAGGTGGACCTCTGCGTGGCTCCCTACAGCAGCCCCATCACCGAGGCAACGGCCAGCATCACCGAGCGGTACAAGTGCCCCATCGTCGCGGACGGGGCCGCCACCCGGTCCATCTGGGGGAAGGGGCGCAAGTACATCTTCGGCCTCGTGGGCCCCTCGGACGACTACCTGCGGGGGGCCGTGGAGATCGCGGCCAAGAAGGGCTACAAGCGCATCGCCATCGTCAACGAGGACTCCCTCTTCTCAAAGGCGGCCGCGAACGGCGCCGCGATGTACGCCAAGAAGCACGGCCTCCAGGTGGTCCTGAAGGAGGAGTACCCCCGGACCCAGACCGATTTCCGGCCGCTCCTCCTCAAGGTCAAGGCGCTCAACGCCGACGCCCTCCTGGGAGGCAGCTACTTCGTGGACGCCGCGGCCATCACCCGCCAGCTCAAGGAGCTCAACATCAACCTGAAGATCTGGGCCGCCACCGTGGGCCCGGGCCTTCCCCGGTTCACCAAGGACCTCGGGCCCCTGGCCGAGTACGTGCTGGGCTCCACCCAGTGGGAGCCCGTGCCCGCCCTGGGCTACCCGGGCATCAAGGAGTTCATCGCCAAGTACGCAAAGCGGTTCGGCGAGAAGCCCAACTACCACGCGTCCCAGGGCTACGCCGCCATGCTTATCCTGGAGGAGGCCGTCAAGAAGGCGGGGAAACTGGACCGGGAGGCCCTCCGCGAGCAGCTCACGAAGCTGGACATGATGACTCACTACGGGCGCTACAAGGTCGGCCCCGATGGCTTCAACAGCGGCAAGGGGCTGCTCCTCTTCCAGATCCTCAAGGGGGAGCGCCGGCTCGTGTGGCCGGAGGAGAGCCAGGAGGTTGCCCCTGTCGTGCCCCTGCCGGCCTGGGACAAGCGCCCCACGATGTAGGCGCGCGGGCTGATGGGGCGGCGCAGGGAAGGGGAAGCTGTTTCCAGAGAGGGTATCCCCGAGCCCCGGGGGGGGACACGGGTCCCCCCCCGGGGCGTGCTTTGATCGGAAGGGAGGGTGGCGGTGATGGCGGAGCGCACGCCGGGGTGGGTCTACGCGGTTTACCTCGCCCTCGCCCTCGCCGGCGCCGGCCTCCCCCTCGCCCTGGCGTGGGAGGGCTTCGTCGGCTGGCTGGCGCAGGCCCGGAGCATGACCAGCCTCGCCGTCACCCTGCAGGTCCTGGCGAGCGGCATCCTCCAGGGGGGGCTCTACGCCGTCATCGCCATGGGCCTCACCATGATTTTCGGGGTCATGCGCATCATCAACGTGGCCCACGGCGAGTTCCTCATGGTGGGGGCCTACATGGCCTTCGTTTTTTTCATGATGCTCCTCCCCGAGGAACTCCACAGCCTCTTCACCTCGAACCTCGGCATGGCCATCCTCGGGGTCGGGGTCTTTCTCCTGATCTGCCTCCCGCTGATGTTCCTCTTCGGCATGGGCGTCCAGCGCCTGCTGCTGAACCCGGTGGTGGGGGGGCCCGAGCTCACGCCGCTCCTCATCACCTTCGGCCTCTCCCTCATCCTGATCAACACCTTCATCAGCGTCTTCTCCTCGGACTTCCGCGCCATCCCCTACATGTCGGGGGCGCTGGTGGTCGGGAACCTGGCCCTGGGCTACCCCCAGGTCATCAGCGTCGCCGTCTCGGCGGCGGTCACGGGGGGCGTCTTCGGCTTCCTCAAGTTCAGCCGGCTGGGGAAGGCCGTCCGCGCCACGGCCCAGAACGCCGACGTGGCCATGGTGTGCGGGGTCAACGTGGAGCGGATCTACCTCTACACCTTCGGTTTCGGCACCGCCCTGGCCGCGACGGGAGGGGTGCTCATCAGCATCCAGCTCGCCTTCTCCCCCGAGATCGGGGGCATCTACATCCTGCGCTCCTTCGCCATCATCATCCTGGGGGGGCGGGGCAACTACCTGGGGGCGCTGGCGGGGGGGATCCTGCTGGGGGTCATCGAGGGGTTCATCTCCTTCTTCGTGTCCCAGGGCTCCCAGCTCCAGGAGCTGGCCGCCTACACGCTGCTGGTGTTCATGCTCCTGGTGCGCCCGCAGGGGCTTCTGGGGGGGATCGCCGATGAGTAAGAGGGCTCTCGAGGCCCCCGCCGCCCCGGCCCCGGCCTCCCTGGCGGAGGAGTTGCCGGCGGGGAAGGCGGCCCTCCAGCTCGCCGCCATCGCCCTGAGCCTCTTTTCCTTCGTCCTCTGGCCGGGCCTCGTGAACGTTTACCAGATATCCTTCGTCTTTTTCGGCCTCCAGTACGTGGTCTTGGCCTCGAGCTGGAACATCATCTCGGGCTTCACGGGCTACGTCTCCTTCGGGCACGTGGCCTTCTTCGGCATCGGCTCCTACACCACGGCCATCCTGGTGGCGAAGCACGGGTGGCCCTGGTACCTGACGCTCCCGCTGGCGGGGCTCCTGGCGGTGGTGTGGGCGGCCTTCATCGGCTTCCCCTGCCTGCGCCTCAAGGGCCCCTACTTCGCCATCTCCATGATGGGCCTGAACGAGGTCCTCCGGGTGGTCGCCCTCTCCTGGGAGTCCCTCACGGGGGGCGGCCTGGGCATCACCATGCCCAACGCGGAGAACTCCGTCTCGACCTACTACGCCGGGCTGGCGGTGGCGGCCCTGACGGTGGCCATGTGCTACGCCATCGCCCACTCCCGCTTCGGCCTCCGCCTCGCCGCCATCCGGGAGGACGAGACGGCCGCCGAGGCGATGGGGGTTCCCACCACCCGGTACAAGATGTACGCCTTCATGCTGAGCGCCTTCTGGCCCGGCGTCATCGGCGGCATCGTCGCCTACAAGCTCCTCTACATCGAGCCCGACAGCACGTTCTTCATCGCCATCACCGTGAACATGATCACCATGGCGATGCTGGGGGGGAAGGGGACGGTGCTGGGCCCCGTCATCGGCGCCGCCATCCTCTACACGGCCCAGGAGCTGGTCTGGTGGTACATCCCCTGGCTCCACCTGATCGCCTACGGGGCCTTCATCATCCTCATCGTGCTCTTCGTGCCCCGGGGCATCATGGGCTACCTCATCGACCGGGGGTGGGTGGCGAAGGGCGTGATCCAATGAGGGCGGAAGGGGCCGTGGCGGGAGAGTTCATCCTCGACATCCAGGCGATGACCAAGCGCTTCGGCGGCGTCACGGCGGTGAACAATTGCAGCATCCGGGTGCCGCGCAACATCGTCGCCGGCCTCATCGGCCCCAACGGCTCGGGCAAGACCACCCTCTTCAACCTCCTGACCGGCCTGCTGCGCTCCGACGGCGGGGACTACTTCTACAAGGGAGAGCCGATGGTCGGGCTCACCCCGCACGAGATCTTCAACCGGGGCATCAGCCGCACTTTCCAGATCATCCGGGTCTTCCGGGAGATGACGGCCCTGGAGAACCTGGTGGCCGTCTCCCGGGACGGGGACCTGGGCGGTGTGCGCCGCAGGGCGCTGGAGCTGCTGGACTTCGTCACCCTGCTCCGCCTCAAGGACGAGTACGCCGGCAACCTCTCCTACGGCCAGCAGAAGCTCCTGGAGTTCGTCCGCGCCCTCATGTCCGATCCCGAGGTCCTGCTCCTGGACGAGCCGGCGGCGGGCGTGAACCGGACGCTCCTCAACACCCTCCTCGACCGCATCCGCCAGCTCCGCGGCCAGGGGAAGTCCATCCTCATCGTGGAGCACGACATGAAGGTGGTGATGAACCACTGCGAGAAGATCTTCGTGCTCGACTACGGGGAGCTCATCGCCGAGGGCCTGCCCGAGGAGATTCAGCGGAACGAGCAGGTCATCGAGGCCTACTTCGGACACAAGTGACATGGCCCTTCTGGAGCTGAAAAACGTCGAGGCCGGCTACGGCCGGATACAGATTCTCCACGGCGTCTCCCTCGACGTGGGGGAGAAAGAGGTCGTGGCCGTCATCGGCCCGAACGGGGCGGGGAAGTCCACCACCTTCAAGGTCATCATGGGCTTCATCAACTACCTCGGGGGCGGCATCCGCTTCGCCGGGCAGGACATCGTGGGCCTCCGGCCCGACCAGATCCTCGGCCGGGGGCTCGCCTACGTCCCCCAGGGGCGCATCGTCTTCCGGCACATGACGGTCCTCGAGAACCTGGAGATGGGGGCCTACATCGAGCGGGAGCGAGCAGCAGATGCTGGCCATGGGCCGCTCCCTCATGGCGAGGCCCAAGATGATCATGCTGGACGAGCCCTCCCTCGGGCTCGCGCCCCGCTTCATCACCCTGGTGTTCGAGAAGATCGTGGAGATGAGCCGCTCGGGGCTCACCATCATGCTGGTCGAGCAGAACGCCGCCCGGGCGCTGGAGATCTCGGACCGCGCCTACGTCCTCGAGCTGGGCAGGAACCGCTACGAGGGCACGGGCCAGGACCTCCTGCACAACCCCGAGGTCAAGCAGATGTACCTGGGCGGGTAGGGGCTTGGCGGTCTCCCGCCTTCGCGGTTCTCCCTTTCCTTCTGGGCGAGGGCCGGGGCGCGGGGCGACTCCCCCCCGGTTTCTCCCGCGCCCTCCTTCTCCCCGCCGCTTTCCGCAGCGCCCCGCGAAAGGGCGCTGGCCTAGATTATCGACGGCGAGTGTGGATCGCCCTTCGGAGAAGCGATCCGCCGGTGGCACCAGATGCCGTAGATCGTGGCCGGAAGCACGAAAGCGGCCGCCGCGATGGCCACGTTTCCGTCCGGATGCAGCATCACCACGAACGAGGTCAGGACCAGCACGGCGCGGAGCGTCACATTGCCGCCCGCACCCTCGAAGAAGCGTCCGAAGATGGCGCAGGTCATGCCGCAGCAGGCGATCGTGACGAGCAGCATGTCCGCGATCTGCGCCCACCCGGGGTTCACCACAATGTCCTTGCGCATGAAAATGGCGAAGGACATGAGGGTGATGGGCAGGCACAGCTTCAGCGCCTCCCACATGGTCTGCATGAAGGAGGCTTCCGCTATCCGCGCGGCGACAGCCGCGGTGAGCGAGGTCGGCGGCGACAGCTCGCCCCAGACCGCGATCAGGAACACGAAGAAGTGCGCGACCCAGGGGTCGACGCCGAGCTTGCGCAAGGGGTCGACCACGATGACCGCGAGGATGATGTAGGTGGCGGTCGGCGGCAGGCCCGCGCCGGCGAGCCAGCCGAAGACCCACGCCATGAGGATGGTGGCGATGATGCTCCAGGAGCCGAGGTCCAGCAGGATGGCGCCCATGCGGTTGATGAAGCCGGTCACGGTAAAGAGGCCGATCATGATCCCGAGCGTCGCCAGCATCAGCGTCAGATAGGACGTCATCTCGGCGTGCGTTTCGATCGCGAGCCGGACGTTGCCGAGGAACGTTTCCTTCTCCGCCTCCGGGTCCTTCCGCAGGCGCTTGAAGCAGAGAAACGCGAGGAGCAGGAGCACGAACATGAAGATCGCGGTGAAGAGCGCCGCGCGCAGCGAGCCATAGTTGAGCCACCCCATGAGCGCGATCAAAAAGCCGACCGACAGGAAGAAGATGGCCGTTTTGACCTGGTCATAGTGCGGCACCGCCGCTATCGGGATCGGTTCGCGCGGCAGCAGCCGCACGCTCAAGAGGTAGACGGAGAGGGCGAGCGTGACGTAGTAGACGAAGGCCAGGGCGAAACCCCGGATCACCACGTCCCAGTAGGGCACACCGAGAAACTCTGCCATCAGAAAACCGGCTACCGCCATCATCGGCGGCATGATGAGGCCGCCCATGGATGCCGCGGTCTCCACCGCGGCGGCGAAGGCCCCCGGCACGCCGTAGCGTTTCATCAGCGGAATCGTGAAACTGCCGACCACCGCGGCGTTGGCGGCGCCGCTGCCGCTCACCAATCCGAGCGAGGCCGAGGCGAGCACGGCCGTCTGCGTGACCAGTTGCCGCGACCGGCCGGCGAGCCGGCGCATCACCATGACCATCGCGTTCTGCGCCTCGAAGCCGCTCGCAACCCCCGCCAGGAGCATGAAAGCCGCAATCAGCGTCAGCGCGATCTGGGCGTAAAGCCCGTAGATGCCGGTGGCGAGCTCGACGGTGCTCGAGGTGACGACCCGGTAGAAGGTGGTCCCGGGGTGCCAGAAGAAATCGATCGGGCTCAGGTAGCCCCACAGGGTGTAGGCGACCAGCACGATGTTGACCCAGAACAACTCGGTATGGCAGATCCGGGACAGCTCCATCACCAGGAGAAAG
>JACPCT010000005.1 GCA_016184445.1 Candidatus Tectimicrobiota bacterium
ACCCTTCCCTTCGTGACGATGTTCACCCGGTCCACCACCTTCAGGGCGAAGGGGGTGTTCTGCTCGACGAGGAGGATGGAGAGGCCCTCCTCCCTGAGCTTGCGGATGGCGTCGCCCAGGTGCTGGATGATGAGGGGGGCGAGGCCCTCGGAGGGCTCGTCCAGGATGAGGCAGGCGGGGTTGGTCATGAGCGCGCGGGCGATGGCGAGCATCTGCTGCTCGCCGCCCGAGAGCGAGCCCGCCCGCTGGGCGTGGCGCTCGCCCAGGCGGGGGAAGAGGCCGTAGACGGCGCCGAAGTCCCAGCGGCTCTTGCCGTCGCGCGCCTGGTGGGCCACCAGCAGGTTCTCGCGCACGGTGAGGGTGGGGAAGACGCGCCGGCCCTGGGGGCAGAGGCCGATGCCCATGTTGCAGGTCTCGAAGCTGGGGGTGTGGGTGATGTCCTGGCCCCGGAAGGTGATCTTCCCCTCGCGGGGGGGGACGAAGCCCATGATGGAGTTGATGAGGGTGGTCTTCCCCATGCCGTTGCGGCCGAGGACGCCCAGCGCCTCCCCCTCGCGCACCTCGAGGCTCAGGCCCTGGAGGATGTAGGAGTCGCCGTAGTAGGTGTGGATGTCCTGAACGGATAGCAGCGCCGCCACGGCCTCAGCCCTTCCCCAGGTAGATCTCGTTGACCTGCTGATCGTTGCGCACCTGGTCGCTCGGCCCCTCGAGGAGCACCTTGCCGTAGTGGAGGACCGTGATCTGGGAGACCACGCCGAAGAGGACGTCCAGGTCGTGCTCGATGATGAGGATGGAGAGGTCCTTGTCGAGCGAGTTGAGGAAATCGGCCATCTCGCGCGACTCGCCCGTGGCGAGGCCGGCCGAGGGCTCGTCCAGCAGGAGCACCTTGGGGTCGCTGGCCAGGCCGAGGACGACCTCGAGCTGGCGCTGCTCGCCGTGGGAGAGGTTGCGGACCTGCTGGTCCCGCAGGTGCCAGAAGTTCACGTCCGTCAGGAGCTTCTCCGCCTTCTCGTAGACGTCCTTGTAGGAGGCGAGGGGCCGGAACATCATCAGCTTCATGCGGCGCAGGCCCTGGACCGCGAGCAGGACGTTGTCGAGCACCGTCAGCTTGGGGAAGAGGCTGGTGATCTGGAAGGTCCTCGCCATCCCCATGGCCGTCCGCTTGTGGGTGGGCCAGCGGGTGACGTCCTGGCCGAAGAGGGAGATTCGGCCCGAGGTGGTGGGCAGGACGCCCGTGATGAGGTTGAAGAGGGTGGTCTTGCCCGCCCCGTTCGGCCCCAGGATGCCGTGCCGGCCGCCCTCGCGCAGGCGCAGGTTCACGTCCTCGACGGCGTGAAGGCCGCCGAACTGCTTCGAGACGGCCTCGAGCTCCAATCGGGGCTGCGTTTCGGCCACGTGCTCCCTCTCTTCTGTTCCGGGGGCGGACAAGGGACCGCCGCCCGGAGGGCGCGCCTCCGGGCGGCGGGGCCCATCTGTCCGCTTACTGCCCGCAGAATTTGCAGGGCGGGAAATCCTTGTCGTACACGGGGTGCTTCAGGAAATCCTCCGGCTTGTAGTTCCAGAACTGGCTCACCGCGGGGTAGGTCTTGATGACGACGTTCCACAGCGAGTTGGCCTTGACGCCCAGGTTGTTGCGGTCGCCGGGGACGCGCTCGACCTTGCGGATGTAGCAGTTCTGCACGGGGTTGGCGTAGGAGTCGAGGTAGACCGGGCCCCGGATGGCGTCCACGCGGATTTTCTTCAGCTCTTCGAGCCAGACCTCGATCTTATCGGGGTTGTAGCCGGTCCGCTTGAGCGCCTCGTTGATGTAGAGCGCCGCGGTGAAGGAGTTCTCGGCGTAGTAGGAGGCCATCTTCCCGAAGCGCTTCTGGAAGTCCTTGACGAAGGCGTGGTTCTTCGGGGTGTCGATGGCCGCGCTGTAGTGGGAGGTGGTGACGTAGCCGATGGCCTCGTCCCCCATATTGGGGAGGATGAACTCGTCCGTGCTCGTCGTGCCGCCCAGGAGTGCCATCTTGAAGCCCGCCGCCTTGAACTGCTTGGGGAAGGCGAGGGACATGGGGCCCACCATGAGGGCGTAGACCGCGTCCACGTTCCGGGGGATCAGCGGCAGGTAGGGGCCGAAGTCCACGGTGCCCAGCCTGGGCCAGACCTTGGCGACGACCTTGCCGCCCTTGTCCTCGAAGCCCCGCTGGAAGCCGCCCACCGACTCGTAGCCGAAGGCGTAGTCGGCGCCCACGGTGGCGATGCGGCGGTGGCCCTGCTCATAGGCCCAGTCGCCCAGGGCGTGCTGGCACTGGCCGCTCGTGAAGCTCAGCCGGGCGTAGTACTTGTGCCTCTTGCGCTGGGTCTGGTCCTCGCCCGCCGGGGCGGGGGAGAGGTAGGGGCGCTTGAACTGGTCCGCCACCGGGGCGAGGGCGTAGCCCGTGGGCGCCAGGAGGCCGCCCAGGAAGACGTGCACCTTGTCCCGCTGGATGAGCTTCTGGGCCTTGGCCACGGCCAGGGCCGGCTTGGCCTCGTAGTCCTCGGCGGTGAACTTCACCGTGAGGGGGCCCATCTTGTACTTGTTCTGCTCCAGGTACAAGATGAAGCCGTTGACCTGGTCCTTGCCCACCTGGGCGAAGGGCCCCGTCAGCGGCGCGATGAAGCCGATGCGGACTTCCCGGGGGGCTCCCTGCGCCGCTCCCGCGCCGAGCGCGAGGCCGGCCGCTGCGAGTAAGACGAGCCATTTCGCTTTCATGGTCATTCCTCCCGTGATGGGAATGGTTAGCCCTCGCGCGCGGCTCTGCTTGCGCATGGGGCGGATCGCTCCTTCCGGCGGCTACGTGCGGATCTCCTCCGGCTGTTTCTGGACCCGGGGGATGGCCGCGCCGGCCTCCCTTCCCGCCTTCCGCCAGGCCAGAAGGCCCTCGACCTTGCCCAGGATGCCCTCCCGGGCGTAGAGGATGGTGATGATGTAGGTGGCCCCCAGGATCAGGTACCACCGCTCGATGAAGGTGCTCACCCAGTACCGCAGGAACATGACGATCGCCGCCCCGATGGCGGGCCCCACCAGGGTGGCCGGGCCTCCCAGGGCCACCATGAGGAGGGCTTCCACCGAGGTCACCAGCTCCACGTCGGTCGGCGCGATGAACCGGTTCAGCATCGCC
Organism: Candidatus Tectimicrobiota bacterium; assembly: GCA_016184445.1. Classification (GTDB taxonomy): domain Bacteria; phylum UBA8248; class UBA8248; order UBA8248; family UBA8248; genus 2-12-FULL-69-37. The sequence goes on from JACPCT010000005.1 coordinate 3,147, forward strand.
CAAAGGACGCCGGAGATGCCGGCGAAGGTCCCGGAGATCACGAACGCCAGGTACTTGTGCAGCCAGGTATTATAACCCAGCATCTTCATCCGGGCTTCCCCCTCGCGGATGCCGACGAGGGTCTTGCCGAAGGGGCTCTTGACCAGGAGGTAGAGGAGCCCCAGGCAGATCAGGAAGACGCCCAGCGTGAAGTAGAAGAACGCGACGGGATTCTGCAGGGAGATGCCGAAAAGGGGAGGGGGGAGGATGCCCGCGATGCCGTTGTCCCCGCCCGTGACCGTGTGCCAGCGGTAGGCCAGCCCCCATACCACCATCGAGAAGGAAAGCGTGATCATGAGGAAGTACACCCCCACCGCCCGGATGGCCAGGAAGCCCAGGAACGCCGCGACGAGGAAGGAGAGGCCGAGGCCCGCGCCGAACAGCGTGAGGAGGCCCACCCCTTTCACCTTGGTGACCAGGATGGCGGTGGAGTAGGCGCCGAAGGCGAAGTAGACGCCATGCCCCATGGACCGGAGCCCGGTGTAGCCCATCAGGATGTCCAGGCTCATCGCCATGATGGCGAACACGAGGGCGCGGGTGATGATGGTTTGCGTGTAGTCGTCAAAGAAGGGCGTGACGGCACCCAGGGCGCCGAAGGCGGCGATCACCCAAAAGACCTGCTTCAGCTCGGAGGAGAGCCGGCTCACGGCTCAGCCCCTCCCAAAGAGCCCGGTGGGCTTGACCGCGAGGATGATGGCCATGGGGGCGAAGAGGGCGAAGTAGGAGAGCTCGGGGAAGAGCGCCGTGCCGAAGTTGTCCATGAAGCCCACCACGATGCTCCCGACGACCGCGCCCGTCAGGCTCCCCAGCCCCCCGATGATGACCACGGCGAAGGCGTAGGGGAGGACCTGGAAGTCGATGCCGGGCGAGACCCCGAGGAAGGAGCCCCCCACCACCCCGCCCATGGCCGAGAGGAACACCCCCAGGCCGTAGATGCTCATCTGGACGATGTTGGTGTTGATGCCGATGCCGCGCGCCATCTGGGGGTCGTCCACCGTGGCGCGCACGATGGCCCCGGCCCGGGTCCGCTCGATGGCGAAGTAGAGGATGGCCCACACCAGGACCGCCGCGAGGATCATGAAGGCCCGGTAGCGGGGGAAGGAGATGCCGCCGATGACCGTGCTGTCGTCCAGGGGCCAGGGGCGGTGGAGCATGTAGTTGTCCCCCGTCCAGATGATGATGTTGGAGTCGAAGAGGATGAAGGCGAAGCCGACGGTGACGAGCACCTGGGCCACGGTGTCCTGCCCCAGGCGGCGCAGGAAGTAGCGCTCGATGAACATGGAGAGCAGGGCCACGACGCCGCCCCCCACCACCATCGCCACCGGGAGGGTCCAGAACGCGGTGCCGATCACCCGGTAAACGGTGAGGGCCATGTACCCCCCCAGCAGGAAGAAGGCGGCGTGGGCGAGGTTCACGATCCGCATGACGCCGAAGATGATCGAGAGCCCGCTCGCCAGAAGGAACAAGAGCGCCGCGTAGGAGAGGCTGTTGAAGCTCAACTCGATGAAATTTTTGAGGTTGAAAACAGCCATTCGATTCTCACCTGCGACTTCGGCGGCCGGGCCAGGAATCCCAAGCGTACCCCCGCCCGCCCGCTGGGAAGCACCATCGCATTCGCCCAGGGGAAGGCTCGAATCCCCGAACAATCCGGAGGGCAGTCGCTAAGAGGGTTGTTTTCTCTCATGTTTCATGGGATTGGTCAAGGGGCAAAATGGATCGGGGGGCTCCTTGATCCTCCCCTTCGCGGGAGAGTATGGATAACGGGTCCCGGGGTCTCCGCCTCGGGTGGGCTTCATCCGTTCCGGCCGTCCCGCCGCGGGCGGGGAGGAGCGGCGCGTGAGCCGTGAGCCAGGCGTGTCCAGGGTGGAGCGGGTGTTCCGGAACGCCCGGGCGGCGGCCGGGGGCCCCCTGGCCGACCTGGCGGTGGGCGGCGGGAGGTTTCTCGCCGTGACGCCCGCCGCCGGCGCCCCCGCAGGGCCCCCCGGGGATGCCGGGCATCCCCCCATCGAAGAGGTGAACCTCGAGGGCCGGGTGGTGCTGCCCGGCTTCATCGAGAGCCACATCCACCTCGACAAGGCCTTCCTCGAGGAGCGCCGCCCGAACCTCTCGGGCACCCTGCGGGACGCCATCGCCATCACCCTCGAGCTCAAGCGCGCGGTCACCAAGGAGGACATCCGCCAGCGCTCCGAGCGGGCCCTCAGGCTCCTGCTCCGCCACGGCACCACCCGGGCCCGCCTCCAGGTGGAGGTGGACCCGATCGTCCGCCTCCGGGGGATGGAGGCCGCCCTGGAGCTGCGCGAGGCCTGGCGGGGGAGGTTCGGCCTCCAGCTCGTCGTTTTCCCCCAGGAGGGCATCGAGCAGCAGCCCGGCACCGAAGGCCTCATGCGCGAGGCGATGCGCATGGGCGGGGACGCCGTGGGCGGCGTGCCCTACAACGACACGGACCCCGAGCGCCACCTCGACATCGTCTTCAAGCTGGCCGGGGAGTCCGGCAAGGGCGTGGACCTCCACCTCGACTTCACCGACGACCCCGGGGACCGCCGCATCGAGTCCGTCTGCCGCCGCACCCTGGCCGCCGGCCTCCAGGGCCGGGTGGCCGTCGGGCACCTCACCTCCCTCGGCGCCATGGACGAGGGGACGATCGCCCGCATCGCCGGCCTCATCGCCGAAGCCGGCATCCACGTCCTCCCCCTCCCGGCCACCGACCTCTTTCTCTGCGGCCGGGGGCCCGTCCCCCCCCGCCACCGCAGCCTCACCCCCGTCAAGGCGCTCCTGCGGGCGGGGGCCAACGTCTCCATCGCCTCCAACAACATCCGCAACGCCTTCACCCCCTCGGGCCGCGGCGACCTATGTTCACCGCCAACGCCGCCAAGGTGCTGGGGGTGGAGGATCGCTACGGCATCGCCCCCGGCAAGGACGCCGACTTCACCGTCCTCGACACCCAGAACTACAACGACATCATCATCGACCAGCCCGAGAAGCGCTGGGTCGTCAAGGCCGGGCGGGTCGTCGTGGAGAATTTGCGGGAGACGCGGTGGGGGGAGGGGCTGTAGGGGCGTATCGCCATACGCCCCTGAAAAAAATACGCGGAAGGGAAACCCGCCCCCGCGTCAGGCGGTCGGGAGCGGCCGCGCGTGGGCGATCTCTCCGGGCGTGATGGCCCGCACCTGAGACGCCTGAAGCGAAACGACCGCGACCGTCTCGCCCTCCAGGGTCACGAATTCCACCTCGTAGCCCGCCCCCCCACGGTGGATCAGCACCACCGTGCCGATGTCGCCCCGCTCCAGGCCGTGCTCGGGCAGGCCGGCCGTCAGCACCACGCTGTCGTGTTCCCGGATCATGGTTTGCCCCTTTCCAGAGGATAGGCGGTCACCAGCCGCGGCGCCTCCTCGCCCGCCTCGATGAACCACACCGAGCGGACGGCCGGCGCCCGTCCATCCGGCGCTTCCATTATACCTTCGACCACGTAGCGCGTCCCGAACGGGGATTCCTCCACCGCGGCGACTTCGCGCTCCGCCGCATGCCTGCGTAGCGCACGGGCCAGAACATCCGGGGCGTCCGCCGTGAAGCCGAAGGCTTGGAAGAAGGCCGCCTTGTGTCGTCCGTCCCGGTGGGCCGCCGAGAGAAGATAGCCGGAAACTTTTTCCTCGGGGACCTCGGCGGCGTCCGCCCCGGGGAGCTTCATGCCTCTTTCCTCTCACTTCCCGGCGGGCCTCGGGAATATCCCTTGCCACGCGGAATGGCGCCGAAACGGGCCAGCAGGGGCAAGCAGGCTGAGATAGGTCCCTGAGAACTTGTAACTCGGACAGCAGCGGGCCATCAAAGCCTTACATTTCCCTTCCTCATCTCGCCTCTCGTATCCGCGAATACCAGAAATGTCACGGTGCCACCCCAGAAACCGAGAACCCAAACAAAAATTGCTCCGTCACTCTCATCCCGGGCACATCGGTACACGAATACTCCTTCGTCTCCTACAGCCCGGAGGCGCGAAATCTGAAAAAATCTAGCGGGAAGAATTTCCAGAATCTGATTGGGGTCTTGCCAAAAGAAAGAAAATTCCGTGCCGGGAGGAAGAACCTCCTTGTACTCCTCCCAGGTGAGCGCCTTGACCAAGCGGACAGCGAACGCATGTATCTTCTCGGCTTCTATCGGAACGCCATAGGCGAGTCCGCCTTCCGGGTTAGGAAAGAGGTCCAACCTTTCTTGAAGCTCTCGCCGTAGCCTCGCGTTTTTGCGAAGAGTAGATTCATGGACGACGTTTTCCCACAGAGATCTACCCAAGGGCGTACTGTAGGCTTCGGCGGGAAGCACCAACGCGACTTTCATGAACTCGTCATCCTTGCCCAACTCCTTGTGGCATGCTTCGCAAGCGGGAACCGTGACAAGATTCAGCCGTTTCGCCCCGGGCGGGAACATACATCTGGGAGGCGCATGGTCCTTTGTATTGCCTTCTCTCGTTCCGCAATAGACGCATAGGGCCATGCCCGGCTCCGCTCTTGGGCAGCCGGTCTTTGACAAAAGAGGGCGGGATGCACCTCCTTCCCTTATCAATTCCCCTCTGCAAAAATACACCACCCCCGGCGCCGCGGCGTCGAACATCGCCATCCGCTCGTCCTCGCTCATCCAGGACTTGCGGAGAGGGGGGGCGAGGGGCCAGCTTTTCCGGACAGCGGCGGCGGGCTGCGGGGGCAGGTTTCGGGCCAGCCTCGCGGATTGCCCCGAAAATGCCGGAACCTGCGCGAATTTG
>JACPCT010000006.1 GCA_016184445.1 Candidatus Tectimicrobiota bacterium
GGCGTCCAGCGTCTCCAGAATGGACTCGGCGCGGCGGCGCTGCTGGGCCTCGCGGTCCCGCTCCTGGGCCAGGAGCTGCTCCATCGCGCGCAGCCGCTCTTCCCGGCGGCGGATCTCCTGCTCCACCCGCGCGAGGGACCCCGCCTCGGCGGCCGGGGCGGCGGATGCCGGCCGGGAAACCCCTTCACTGGCAGCGGCAAACGCCGCCAGAATCCATCCTACCGCGCAGGGCAGCCCTCCAGCAATTCGACGCGTTCGGGACGGGGAACGCCCGCTCATTTCCGCAGGCCGGAGTCCCATCACCGGCTCCCCCGCAGGAAGTGGCGCACCGAGACGGCGCTTCCGATGAAGCCCAGCGCCGCTCCGGCTCCGGCCAGGCCCAGGGCCAGCCTCCAGCCGCCCGCGTGGATGGCGAAATCGGCCCCCGTCATGCTGCCCGCGATGGGCTGGAACAAGCCATGAAACACCCCCCACAGCACCCCGAAGGCTAGCACCCCCCCCGCGGCCCCGCACATCACCCCCTCGGCGACGTAGGGCGTCTTGATGAACAGGTCGGTCGCTCCCACCAGGTGCATGATGGAGATGTCCTCCCGGCGGGCGAACAAAGTGAGACGGATGGTGTTGCCAATGATGAACACCACGCCCAGGCTCAGCAGGAACGAGAGGGTCCAGACGGCGAGGGTGACGAGCCGGATGACGCCCTCCAGGCGGCGGAGCCACAGGATGTCGTTCCGCGTCCGCTCCACCCCGGCCATCGTCCTCACCTGGGCCATCAGCCGCTCGACGTGGGTGAGGTCGCGCTGGCGGGGCCGGAAGATCACCCGGAAAGACGGAGGGAGGAACGCGCCGTCCAGCCCCCGGAGCAAGTCGGCGTCCTGGCCGAGCCAGTCCCTCATCTCACGGAGGGCTTCCTCGGAGTTCACCTCCTCGATCCGCTCCACCCCGGCGGCGGCGAGCACCGTCTTCCGGAGCTCCTCCCGCTGCTCGGCCGTGGCCTGGACCCCCAGGAAGATGGTGAGCTGGAAGCGCTCCCGCCAGGACTCGACGAGGGACGAGACGTTCAGCTGCACGATCCAGAGCGCGCCGAGGAAGATGAGGCTGATGGTCGTCGTGCCCAGCGCGATGGCGGCGCCGCCCGAGTTCTCGCGCAGGTCCTTGAGGGCCTCGCGCAGAAAATAGGGGAAACTCTGCAGCCAGCGGATCACCTAACGCCCATCCACGATCCGGCCGTTCTCCAGCCGCATGGCCCGCCTGCCCAGGTACTCGACGAGCGAACGGTCATGCGTAGCGACGACCACGGTCGTCGCCATGCGGTTGATGGCCCGGAAGAGATCCATCACCTCGCGCGCCATCGTCTGATCCAGGTTGCCCGTGGGCTCGTCCGCGATGAGGAGCGGGGGGCGGTTGACGAGCGCCCGCGCGATGGCCACCCGCTGCTGCTCCCCGCCCGAGAGGAAGCGCGGGAAAACGTTGCGCTTCGAGGCCAGCCCCACCAGCTTGAGCACGGCGTACACCCGCCGCCGGGCCTCCCGGGCCGGCACCCCGATGGCGCGCTGGCAGAAGGCGATGTTGTCGAAGACGGTCCGGCGGGGCAGCAGCTTGAAGTCCTGGAACACGACTCCGATGCCGCGGCGCAGGTGAGGAAGGTCCTTCCGCCGCAGGCGGGTGATGTTGCGCCCCGCGATGAAGATCTGGCCGCGGTCGACGGACTCCGCCGCGTAGATGAGCGAGAGGAGAGTGGTCTTTCCGGCACCGCTCGGGCCAGTGATGAAGACGAACTCCCCGCGCGGGATGTGGAGATTCATCTCCTGAAGGGCGAAGCCGCCCTCCTCGTAGCGCTTCCAAACGCCGATCAAGCGGATCATGGGGCATCCGGCTGCCAGGCGGCGGTTGGCACGGCGCGGGCGGCGGGGCGCGGCTCAGCGGCCCAGGAGCCTCTTGGCCCGCTCCACCACGTTCTCCACGGTGAAGCCGAAGCGCTTGAAGTTCTCCTTGGCCGGGGCGCTCGCCCCGAAACGGTTCATCCCCACCACATCGCCCGCGTCGCCCACCCACTCGCGCCAGCCGAAGGCGGCCCCCGCCTCCACCGCCAGCCTCGGCTTGACGGCGGGAGGGAGCACTTCCTCGCGGTAGGCCTGCGGCTGCTCCCGGAAGAGCTCCCAGCTCGGCATGCTGACCACGCGAGCGTCAACCCCTTCCTTGGCGAGGGCGCCCTGGGCGTCGAGGACGAGCGAAACCTCCGAACCCGTGCCGATGAGCACAAGGTCGGGCCTCCCCTCCTGCTCCCGGGAGAGGACATAGGCCCCCCGGAGGAGCCCTTCCGCCCCCGCCGTGCGGGAGCGATCGAGCACCGGCACGGCCTGGCGGGTGAGCACGATCATGGTCGGCCCGTGCGTCCGCTGGATGGCGGCCCTCCAGGCGGCGACCGTCTCGTTCGCGTCCGCGGGCCGGATGATGCACAGGCCCGGCATGGCCCGGAGCGAGGCCAGGTGCTCGACGGGCTGGTGGGTGGGGCCGTCCTCCCCCAGGCCGATGGAGTCGTGGGTGAGGATGTAGATGACCGGAAGCTCCATCAGGGCCGCCAGGCGGATGGAGGGCCGGCCGTAGTCGGTGAAGATGAAGAAGGTCGCCGCGTAGGGCCGCACCCCGCCGTGGAGCGCCATGCCGTTGCAGGCGCCGCACATGACGTGCTCGCGGACCCCCCAGCGGATGTTCCGCTCCCCATGGCGGCCCCTGCGGTGGTCGCCCGAGTCCTGGATGAGGGAGTTGTTCGAGGAAGCGAGGTCGGCGCTCCCCCCGATCAGGGCCGGGATACGGGAGGCCAGAGCATTGAGCGCCTTGCCGGAGGCCGCCCGGGTGGCCAGCGGCCCCTCCTCCGGCTTGAAGACGGGGAGGCCCGCGTCCCAGCCGGCGGGGAGCTTCCCCGACAGAAGGGCTTCGAGGGAGGCGGCCTCGGCCGGATGGGCGCGCCGGTAGGCCTCCATCTTCTCTTGCCAGGACCGCTCCAGCGCCGCGCCCCGATCGACCGCCTGGCGCATGTGGGCGAGCGCCCGGCCGGGAATCAGGAAGCGCGCGTCCTCGGGCCAGCCGTAAACCGCCTTGGTGCGCTTGACCTCCTCCTCGCCCAGGGCCTCTCCGTGCGCCTTCGACTTGCCCTCGAAGCTGGGCGAGCCGGAGCCGATGCGGGAGCGGACGATGACGAGCGAGGGCTTGCCGGTCTCCGCGACGGCGTTCTCGAGGGCGCGGAAGAGGGCGTCGAGGTCCTCGGCCCTCTCGCCCAGATTGATCACGTGCCATCCGTAAGCGGCGAACCGGGCCTCGACGTCGTCCGAGCAGGCAAGGTCGGTGCCCCCGTCGATGGTGATGCGGTTGTCGTCGAAGACGCCGATGAGCTTGCCCAGCCCCAGGTGCCCCGCCAGCGAGGCGGCCTCGTGCGAGGCCCCCTCCATGAGGTCGCCGTCGCTCAGGAGGACGAAGGTGTGGTGGTCCACCACCTCGTTGCCCGGGCGGTTGAAGCGGGCCGCCAGGTGCGCCTCGGCCATGGCCATGCCCACCGCGTTCATGAAGCCCTGGCCGAGGGGGCCGGTGGTGGTCTCGACGCCGGGGGCTAGGCCGCACTCGGGGTGGCCGGGGGTGCGGCTCCCCCATTGGCGGAAGCGGACGATCTCCTCCAGCGGGAGGTCGTAGCCTGTCAGGTGGAGCACGGCGTAGAGGAGCATCGAGGCATGCCCGCAGGAGAGGACGAAGCGGTCCCGGTTGAACCATTCGGGGTTCCGGGGATTGTGGCGGAGGAACCTCGTCCAGAGGACATAGGCCAGAGGAGCAAGAGCCATCGGGGCGCCGGGATGGCCGGAGACGGCCTTCTGGACGGCGTCCATGGCCAGGGTGCGGATGGTGTGGACGCAGAGCGTGTCGAGCGGCATGTCGGCGAGCCCCTCTTCGCCGGAAGCGCTCTGGACGGCCGGACCAGCCTTCACGGGTGGTGTCATTCCGGGTACTCCCTCACCGAGAATCCTTCCCCCCAGCGGGGGAGCTGCCTCTCCCGGCTTGTCGCCCATGCAGCTTAGTGGTTCGCGGAAGTCTTCGCCTTTCGGCGCTGGAGGGTCTGGAGCCAGCCTTCCAGATGTTCAACCACGTCGGCGGGGGACAAGGAACGGGCCTTCCCTTCCTTATCCCCTTTGGCGGATTCCTGCAACCGCGCCACCGCTCCGGAGGCGATCTGGCTTTCGATCTCCTGCATCCGGCTGGCCAGCCAGCCCGAAGGCGCGCCCATGGCGGACGCCTTGCGGCAAAGGTCGATGGCCTGGGCCAGGTTTCCCTCCTCGACGTAGAGCCCGATGAGGTTCCGGAGGACGGGGGCCACCTCCACCTCCTCCGCCGGGGGCGTAGGGCCTCCCTTGGACGAGGGCGCCTCTGGTGCCGCTCCCGAAGGGGCCGCCCCCCCCTCGGCGGAGACAACGAGTCCCTCCACTTCATCCGCTCCGCTGGGCTCCGCCCCCTCGGAGAGGAAGCCGAGGTCCTCCTCCTCCAGCTCCGCCTCCAGATCCACATCATCAAGAGATGGCTTCTCGCCCGTCCCCGCCGGTTCAACCGCCGCCGGCGCGGCGGCCGCAGGTGCGCCCTCCCCTTCCTCCTCCCCCGCGAAGAGGCTCTCCAGCTCTTCGTCCAAGGCCGCGTCAGAAACGGCCCCAGGGGCGGAGGCCCCCGGAGCGGCGGGAGCAGCCTCGGCCGGGGCGTCCGTCGCCTCCTCGAACAAAGCCTCCAGGTCCAGCTCCTCGGTGGAAGCCACCGCCCCGGCCACCGCCTCCTGCGGAAGAGAAGGAACCGATTCCCCCTTCTCCCCTTCCTCCGCGAAGAGCCCCGCTAGCTCCTCGTCCAGCGCCGCGTCCGGCGCGGCAGCGCCCGGTGCCACTGGAGCGGCGGGAGCGGACACGCCCTCCGCCTCCCCGGAGAACAGGGCGTCGAGGTCCGTCTCCTCAGCGGAAGCCTCCGCCCTGGCAGCCGCCGCAGGCGGAGCCGCCCGGGGGGGAAGGAACCCGCCCTCCCCCGCACCCTCGGCGAAAAGACTTTCCAGATCCTCGTCCAGCGCCGCGTCCGGCGCGGCAGCGCCCGGTGCCACTGGAGCGGCGGGAACGGACACGCCCCCCGCCTCGGCGAACAGCTCCTCCAAATCCTCGTCGAGCGCGGCCTCTGGGGTGGAACCCGAAGCCACCTGGGCCGCCAGAGCCGCTCCGGGCGTCTCATCCTCCATCCCCAGGAACGACTCCAGATCGTCCTCCAGGGCGGCGTCCCGCGCCGGGGGGCTGGCCGCCGCGCCGCGAGGCACCCCCGCCTCCTTGGCGCTTCCCAGGATGGACTGCTCTTCATCTTCCTCATCGAGAGTGGGAAGGGAGGCTTCCGCCTGGTCCGCCTGGCTCAGCAAGGCATCCAGATCGGAATCGTCGAGGGCGGAAGCCGCCATGACGCCAGAAGGGCCGGACTTCCCTCCCCCCCCCTCTCCGCCGCCCGCAGGGGCGGCGATCTCTTCCTCGAAATCCACATCGAAATCTCCGCCCGCCGAGGGGGGGGCGGGAGGAGCCGTCTTCTTGGCCCCGGCCAGCCGGGCCTCCAGGAGGCCCAACTGCTTCTGCCACTCAGCGTTGCCCGGCTCCCTCTGGAGAAGCTGCCTGTACACCTCGGCCGCCTGGGCATGGTGGCCCTGGGACGTGTAGAGCTGCGCGAGGGATGGGGTGGGAACGACGGCAGGGACTTCCGCCCCGGAGGCAGGCAAGGGGGCCCTCTTCGCCGCGGGAGCGGCGGCAGGGCGCGGGGCCTCCGCGAGCAGGGCGCGCGCCTCGGGGTCCGAAGGGTCGAACATCGCGGCGACGCGAAGGGCCCGGCGCGCCCCCCCCTCGTCGCCCGCCCGGCGCCGGCATTCCGCGAGGAGGCGTTGGCCCTGGAGGTTCCAGGGGGATTTCGCCACGGCGGCCGCCAGATCCTCAGCGGCTTCCTGCGGCCGGTCCATCGCCAGCACTCTGAGCCCGGACCGCAACAGCTTCTCGGCGCGGGGGCCATCCCCTTTCTTCCAGACGAGAGAGGCCAGCGGGAAAAAGGCGGGCGAGGACGGACTCTCCTCCATCTGCTGTTCGAGGGCCTCGATGCGCGCTTGAGGATCCTTGGATCGACGGGCCATGGCGTCTACGGGTGGAGGGGAACGACGGGGCGGTCCAGAGTCCCTTTTCCAATGGTATCAAAGCGTTGCAAGCATGACAAGATGCGAAATTCGCCCCCGTCCGCTATCGCTCCGCCCGATGGAAGCCGTCTAGCCGGTGACGGCTACGGCGTTGATCTCGACGAGGCACCTCGGGTCGGTGGCCAGCCGCACGACCTGGACGGTCGTGGTGGTAGGCCTGGACTCCCCGAAATACTCCCCCCACACCCGGTTCAGTGCGTCCTGATCCGAGAGGTCGGTGACATAACGGTTGGCGGTCACCACGTCGGCGAAGGTCGCGCCGACCGCCTCGAGGCTGCGCTTGAGGTTCTCGAGCGCGGCGCGCGCCTGGCCCTCCATGTCCCGTGGCATGGAGTCGAACTCCTCGGGGCGGTGGGGATGGTGGTGATAGACGGGGGCGGCCGTCACTCCTGCGAGGTAGACGGTGGCGCCCCCCGTCACCCGGATGGCCGGCGCGTAGGGCATCCAGAGGTCCGGGGCATCGGGCCAGTGCAGGTGCTCGACCTTCTTCGCCATGTCTTCCTCCTCAGGCAGAAGCCGGGCGGACAGGCGGCAATAGAGGCGGTTCCCTATTCTTTCATCCCACGCGCATGCGGAAAAGCCTCCCGCCGAAACCGCAAGGGGAAGGCCGAGGCTCTTCGGGCGTCCCGATCGAGAAAAGGACTCATGGAAATCCCCCGCCTGCCGATACAGCAAACGAAGACCAGGGAAGCCCGGCCACCGGGGGCCGGGTGTTATTTCGCCAGCTCCCATCCTCCGCCTTGCGATGCCGGAGCTCCACCCGTGCACTCGCAGAGACAAATTTGCCATGAACCATCCGAAGCGCGTGCTGATCGTGGACGACGATACCCGCTTCCGCCTCCTGCTCAAGACGATGGCCGAATCTTTGGGCTACGAGGCCGAGGACGCCCGCGACGGGTTCGAGGCCCTGGCCAAGGTGCGCCTGGGGTTCGACCTCGTCCTGCTCGACGTGGTGATGCCCGGCATCGACGGCTTCGAGGTGGTGCGCCAGCTGCGCGATGACGCGGAAACCGCGGACCTGCCCATTCTCATGGTCACCGGCCATGGCAGCAAGGAGGACCGGATACGGGCCATTCGCGTCGGCGCCCACGATTTCATCTCAAAGCCCGTGGATTTCACGGAGCTCTCGGTGCGGATGTCCTTCCTCCTGAAGATGAAGGAGGCTCAAGACGAGATCAAGAAGACCCGCCTGGCGCTTGAGGACATGCTGGAGAAGCGCACGGCCACGCTCCGCAAGGCGCTGGCGGACATGGCCCAGGCCCAGCGGCTCACCCATGAGGCGCACCTGGAGACGATTCACCGGCTGGCGGTCGCGGCCGAATACAAGGACAAGGAGACGGGGGCCCACGTCAAACGCATGAGCCATTACGCGGCTCTGATCGCCCGCGGCTCCGGCCTGCCGCCGAGCGAGGTGGAGACCGTCTTTCACGCGTGCGCCATGCATGACGTGGGAAAGCTCGGGATTCCCGACAAGAACCTGCTCAAGCCCGGCAAGCTCGACTCCGAAGAATGGAGCGTCATGAAGCAGCACACCATCATCGGGGGGCGGATCCTGGGCAGTTCCTCCTCCGAGCTGCTCCAGGCCGGGGAGAAGGTCGCCCTCTCCCACCACGAGCGGTGGGACGGCGGAGGCTACCCGAACGG
>JACPCT010000459.1 GCA_016184445.1 Candidatus Tectimicrobiota bacterium
CACCCCGAGTTCCGCAGCCTCATCCCGGCGGGCATGCTCGCGGGGGAGACCGGGAAGGCGTACCGCGAGAGCTTCCTGCGGAACACGCCCCAGACCTACGCGGACACGGCGGAGGCGCTCTTCTCCATGCCGGATCTCTCGGCCCGCCTGAAGGACATCTCGGTGCCCACCTGGGTGTGCTACGGGGCGGACGACCCGGGCCCGATGGCCTACGCCGAGGCCTATAAGAAGAACATCCCCGACTGCACGCCCTGCATCCTCAAGGGCGCGGGCCACTTCCCGATCTGGGACAGCACGGAGAGCTTCCTCTCGGAGCTCTTCAAGTTCCTGGACGCGCATCTGGTGAATTAGGAGGAGGCGGGAACAAGAATGCAGGGGCGGGTTTGAAACCCGCCCCTACGGAACCGGCATAAATGATCGGGGTATGCAGGGGCAGGCCCCCGTGCCTGCCCTTTACGAAGGGTGGCCACAAGGGGCCACCTCTGCGGATGAACCGGCCGGCGGGTTGCCCTCCCCTACCTCGGGGCGAGCTGGCCGGGCTTGCGGTCGGGGCGCTGCATGAAGAAGACGTCCTGGGTGCGGCAGTAGTGGTTGCCGGCCAGGCGCCCGACGGGCTGGAGCTTGACGGGGTCGATGTACTTCCCCTCCTCGACCGTCACGTCCTCCCGGACGTGCCAGCGGAGGATCTCGCCGATGATGAGGTGGGTGGCGTGGGCGGGCTCGCCCATGGTGAGCATGGTGTGGAGCCGGCACTCCATGGCGAGGGGGGCCTCGGCGATCCGCGGGGCGGGCACGAGGTCGGAGGGGATGGGGGTGAGCCCCGCCTTGTCGAACTCGCTCACCTCGGGGGGGAAGTCGTCCGAGCAGACGTTCATCTGCTCCTCGAGGCCGTTCACGACGGCGTGGACGACGTAGCCGCGCGTCTCGAGGATGTTGTGGGTGGTGTCCTTGTAGCGCTCCTTCCGCACCCCGACCGAGATGGAGACCATCGGCGGATAGTGGGAGACGCAGGTGAAGAAGCTGAAGGGGGCGAGGTTGGGCACTCCCTCCTTGCTGATGGAGCTCACCCAGGCGATGGGCCGGGGGACGATGGAGCCGACGAGGAGGCGGTACACCTGGCGCCTGTCCATGCCGGCCGGGTCGATCGTGCGGTAGTTCATCGGTTCTCCCTTGGATGGCGCCCCGGCCGCATGCCGGGCCGGACGGGCGATGCCCGCCGGGCGCTCGCCCGGGGCCGGCGCCCCGCCGCTCCGCGGGGCCTCCTCCTCCAGCGACCAGCGCTCGTAGGCCCCCTCGGGCAGCTCGGCCACGAACCGCGAGGGGCGGGAGAAGGCCCGCATGCGGACCGTGTCGCTCTCCGTCATGGGCTGGCAGAGGTAGAGCTCGTCCTTGGCCCGGGTCACCGCGACGTAGAACAGGCGCCGCTCCTCCTCCTCCCCCTCCGGGTCCCCGAGCGCCCGGGGGTTGGGGAAGCGGCTGTCCGTCAGCCAGATGAGGAACACCACCTTCCACTCCAGCCCCTTCGCCTGGTGGACGGAGCTTAGCACAACCGCCTCCTCGGGCCCCTCCTCGCCCGGCCCCGCCGCCTCGGCGGCCACCGTGCCCATGAGGGCCAGCTCGGCGAGGAAACGCTCGGCCGTGTCGTACTGCATGGCGAACTCGGCGAGCTGGCGCACGTCCTCGACGCGGGCCGGGGCGTTGTCGAAGGTGGCCTCGGCGAACTCTTCGTAGAAGCGGTCGAGGACGAGCCTGATCATCTCGGTCGGGGGGACGGCGCCCGCCTCGGGCGGGCGGCCGAGGCCCGCCAGGTCGGCGATGAGGGCGCGGAAGTCGTCGAAGGCGGGCCGGGCCCCCTTGGGGACGACCCCCGTCCCCTGCTCCCAGAGGAAGCGGAGGGGGTCCTTCTGGACGCGGAGGTGGTCCCAGATGCGGTCGGCGGTGGCGGCCCCCACCTTGGGGAGGAGGCGGAGCGCCCGCTTCCAGGCCAGCTCATCGGCCGGGGAACTGACCAGGCGGAGGAAGGCGGTCACGTCCTTGATGTGGCGCTGCTCGAAGAAGCGCAGGCCGCTCCGGATCTCGAAGGGGATGCCCCGCCGGGTGAGCTCCATCTGGAGCTCCATCGAGTGGTAGTGGGCCCGGTAGAGGACGGCCATCTCGGAGAGGGGGGTGCCCTCGTCCTGGAGCTCGAGGATGCGCTGGGCCACGAAATCCGCCTGCTGGAGCACGTCCCGCGTGGGCACCAGGGCCGGGAGGCCGCCCGGGCCCCGGGTGGTGCGGAGCCGCTTCTCGTACTGGCGCTTGTTGTGGGAGATGGAGGCGTTCGCCAGGGTGAGGATGGACTCGGTGCTCCGGTAGTTGGCCTCCAGGCGGAAGAGCCGGGTGCCCGGATGGCGCGCCGGGAAGCCGATGATGTTCTCGAAACGCGCCCCCCGGAAGCTGTAGATGCTCTGGGCGTCGTCCCCCACCACGGTGAGGTTGCCGCGCGGGCCCGCGATGAGGTCCACGATGTCCGCCTGGACCTTGTTGGTGTCCTGGTACTCGTCCACGAGGACGTAGCGGAAGCGCTC
>JACPCT010000007.1 GCA_016184445.1 Candidatus Tectimicrobiota bacterium
CGGGAGATCGACGCCGCCGGGCGCCACGTGCTCCCCGGGATGGTGGACGAGCACGTCCACATGATGGACCCGGGCTTCACCGACCGGGAGGACTGGACCCGCGGCACCCAGGCGGCCGCCCGGGGGGGGGTCACCACCGTCATCGACCACCACCGGAGCGAACCCCTCGTCTACACCCGGAAGATTCTCGAGGAGAAGACCGAGTACATCCGCTCCCGGGCCGTGGTGGACTACGGCCAGCTGGGCGGCCTGGACCTCGACAACCTCGAGCACCTGCGCCCCATGTGGGAGGGGGGGGCGCTCGGCTTCAAGGGCTTCCTGTGCGAGCTGCACGGGGTGCCGGACCTCTCGGAGGGAGTCCTCCTCGACATCATGCGGGAGGTCGGGAGCTTCGGCGGCGTCGTCATGCTCCACTGCGAGAGCGACACCATCCTCAAGAAGGCCAAGGCCAGGATCGACGCCGGAGGGCGCACCGACAGGCTCTCGATCAGCGAGTGGCGCAACCCCGAGGCCGAGACCGTGGCCACCCTCGACGCCATCGCCCTGGCCGAGCTCACGGGCTGCACCGTCCTCGTGGCCCACGTGAGCCAGCCCAAGCTGCTGGAGGCCATCCGGGAGGCCCGCCGCCGGGGGGTGCGGATCTTCGCCGAGAGCTGCCCCCAGTACTTCTACCTGAACCTGAACCACCTGAAGGAGCTGGGGCCCTTCGTGAAGTTCACCCCCGTCATCCGGGCGCCCGAGGTGGTCGAGGGCATGCGGGAGGCCCTGGGGCGGGACATGGTGGACACCATCGGGACCGACCACTGCCCCTTCCCCCGGGCGCACAAGGAGGCGGGCCTCCAGGACATCCACAAGGCCCCCTTCGGCATCCCCGGGGTGGAGACCACGGTGCGCCTCATGCTGAACGCCGTGAGCGAGGGTGTCCTCACCCTGAACCAGCTGGTGCAGGTCTGCTGCGAGCAGCCCGCCCGCCTCTTCCGCCTCTACCCGCGCAAGGGTGCCATCCAGGTGGGGGCGGACGCCGACCTCGTCCTCGTGGACATGGACCGGGAGGAAGTCCTCCGCGACGAGGACATCGTCTCCAAGTGCCGCTGGACCCCCTTCAACGGCTGGAAGGTGCGGGGGGCGCCGGTCATGACCCTCGTCCGGGGGCGGGTGGTGATGGAGGACGGGAAGGTCGCCGGCGAGGCCGGCTGGGGCCAGCCGGCCGAGCGCGTGGGAGGCTGAGCCCCCCCGGCCGGTTTTTTCCCGGTATCGGCCGGGCTGCCCGCGAGTTCTAGAAATTTTTTCCTCAAGTCCGCCCACCAATCTGCCGATAGGCCGCGTGGAGGTTTTTCGCCCGGAACCCTCGCTGAGGGATGGGCCCGCTCGGCGTACGTCATGATCAGGCGAATATTTTCAATATGTTGATGAGGTCTTGGAGAGAATTTCCTTGAAGATCGCCCCCTACCTGGCGACGAACATCCAGCGGAGCTACCTCCGCCAGCAGCGCATCGGGGAACGGATTGCCGAGCTCAAGGGGGCCGACGAAAGCGCCGCTACTCAACCTGCCGCCCAGGTGGACATCCCGGAGGCGCTCCTGGCGACCTCCCGGACGGGGCGCAAGGACCTCCACCGCGCGCGCGAGGAGCAGCTCGACCAGTTGACCGACCGCTTCGTGGAGAGGTTCCTTGAGACCTTCGCGCGGCCGCCCGCCCCGGGCGCGCAGGGCGCGGCCGAAGGGGAGGAGGAGGCCCCCGGCCGTCCCTCCTTCGGGCGGATCCTCGAGAACCTGGGGATCAGGGTGGACGAGAACCCGGACCAAGCGGGCGGCCTCGTCGTCCAGCGGGAGAACGGCCAGGTCCTCCTCGAGCTGCCCCCGGAGACCCGGGAATTCGCCACGGAGGAACTGAAAAAGCTGGCCCGCGACATTTTACGGGAGTTGATTTAAGCTGTAGCCGGCCCGCACGGGCGCCTGGGAGAGACTGCGGTGGTGGACCTCGATCCCATCCGAAGGAAAGTCACCGGCGAGGCCTACACCGAATCCCTCCGCAAGAAGGAGAAAACGGAGCAGGCCCGCGGCGCCGGCGGCCAGAAGGGCGAGGCGGAGGCCGCCTCGCCGGCCGGGGAGCGGGTCGAGGTCAGCGACAAGGCCCTGATGCTGAGCCGCATCCAGCGGGCCCTGGCCGAGATCGCCGACGTCCGCGCCGACCTGGTGACCGAGATCCGGGCCCGCATCGAGCGCGACGAGTACCACATCCAGGGCGAGGTCATCGCCGACAAGGTGATCCGCGACGCCCTGAAGGAGATGAAGTCCATCCGCCGGGGCTGAGCCCCGATCCTTTCTGCGTTCCCCTGCCCCGCCGAGGGGCTATTTTTTCGCCTTCTTCCCCGCCCCCCTCGCCGGCCCGGCCTCCTCGGCGGCGATGCGCTGGAGGGCCCGCAGGCCGAAGTAGAGCACGGGGACCCCTCCCGGGATGGCCGCCACCTCGAAGGCCTCGAGGACCTCGTTCATGGTGGCGCCCAGGCGCAGGGCCTTCTGCGCGTGGGTGTAGCAGGAGTGGTCCATCCCCTTGAAGGCGAGTATCCCCAGGGCGATCAGCTCGCGCGTCTTGGGGTCGAGGTGGCGCGCCTCCTCCTTGAAGAAGCCCCAGTAGTTCTGGGAGTAGACCTCGAAGTAGTCCGGGTCGAGCTGGGCCCCGAAGCCCAGGTAGTCGAAGACGAAGCCGCGGTCCTTGCGCATCTTCTGGGTGATGCGGCGCACCCTCTGCTCGCGCGTCTCCTTGGCCAAGGCGCTTCCTCCGGGGGCGGGAAATGGGCAAAAAAAACCGGCCTCCCGCCGGAGGCCGGTCTTGAAGGCCGGGGCGGCGCGGGGCGCCTCTCAGGTGACCGGGGCCTTGTAGTAGGGCTTGAACTCCTCGGGAAGCTCGGCCTCGACCACGTCCTTCATCGAGAGCCGGATGCGCCCGTTGCCCTCGACATCCATGCACTTGACGAGGATCTTGTCGCCCTCCTTGAGGACGTCCGAGACCTGGCCGATGCGCCGCTTGGCGATGTTGCTGATGTGCACCAGGCCGTCCGTGCCCGGGAAGATCTCGACGAAGGCGCCGAAGTCCATGAGCTTGCGGACGGTGCCGTAGTAGATCTTGCCGGGCTCGGCTTCCTGGGTGAGCTCGCGGATGATCTCGATGGCGCGGCGGGCGCTGGCCTCGTCCGTCGAGGCGACGAAGATGGTGCCGTCGTCCTCGATGTCGATCTGGGCGCCCGTCTCCTCCACGATGCCCCGGATGACTCTCCCGCCGGGTCCGATGACGTCCCGCACGCGATCCTTGTGGATGTTGATGGTGAAGATGCGCGGGGCGTAGGGGGAGATCTCGGGGCGCGGCGCGGCGATGACGGCGTCCATCTGGTCCAGGATGAAGAGCCGGGCCGCGCGGGCCTGCTGCAGGGCCTCGCGCACCAAGCTGAACCTGAGCCCCTTGATCTTGATGTCCATCTGGAGGGCGGTGATGCCCTCGCGGGTGCCGCCCACCTTGAAGTCCATGTCCCCGAGGTGGTCCTCGATGCCCAGGATGTCGGTCAGGATGGCCGTCCGGCCTGTGCCCTCCTCGCTGATGAGGCCCATCGCCACCCCCGCCACCGCCGAGGCGGTGGGCACCCCCGCCGCCATGAGGGAGAGGCTCGAGCCGCAGATGGTGGCCATGGAGGAGCTGCCGTTGCTCTCGGTGATATCGGAGACGATGCGGATGGTGTAGGGGAAGCTCTCGTGGTCGGGCAGGATGGCCTGGACGGCCCGGGCGGCCAGCGCCCCGTGGCCGATCTCGCGGCGGCCGGGGCCCCGGTTCGGCTTGGCCTCGCCCACGCTGAAGCCGGGGAAGTTGTAGTGGAGCAGGAAGAAGCGGTCCGACTTCCCGTCGAGGGTGTCCATGAGCTGGGCGTCGCTGCCGGTGCCCAGGGTGACGGTGACGAGGGCCTGGGTCTCGCCCCGGGTGAAGAGGACGCTCCCGTGGGGGCGGGCGAGCGGGTTCATACGGATGGTGATGGGGCGCACGGTCTTGAGGTCCCGCCCGTCGGCCCGGACGCCCTGGTCGAGGATGATGCCCCGGAAGACCTCCTTCTCGATCTTGGAAACGACCTCGCCCACCGTCCGCTTGTCCGGGTCCCCCTCCCCGCCCGTGCATAGGGTCGCGACGGTGGCGTCCTTGGCCTCGTCGATGGCCTGGTACTGGGCCAGCTTCTCGTGGATCCGGGCGGCGGCCTGGAAGCGCGGGGCGGCGATCTCGCGCACCTTCTTGACGAGACCCTCGTCCGTCTTCGCCTCCTCGATCGCGCGCTTGGGCTTGCCGCAGGCCGAGCGGAGCTCCTCCTGGAGGGCGCAGAGCCGCTGGATGACGGCGTGGCCCTTCTCGAAGGCCTCCATGTAGACGTCCTCGGAGACCTCGAAGCTCCCCGCCTCCACCATCACGATGGCGTCGGCGGTGCCGGCCATGACGCAGTTCAGATCGCTCTCGACCTGCTGCTCGACCGTGGGGTTGACGATGACCTCTCCGTTCACCCGGCCCACCCGCACGGCGCCCACCGGGCCCGCGAAGGGGATGTCCGAGACGTGCAGGGCCGCCGAGGTGCCGTTGATGGCCAGGATGTCCGCGTCGCAGACGCGGTCGTAGGACATCACCAGCACCTGGATCATCGTCTCGCAGCGGTAGCCCTTGGGGAAGAGCGGGCGGATGGGGCGGTCGATGAGGCGGCAGGTCAGGACCTCCCGCTCGCTGGGGCGGCCCTCCCGGCGGAAGAAGTTGCCCGGGATGATCCCGGCCGCGTAGAAGGGCTCCCGGTAGTCCACCGTGAGCGGGAAGAAGTCGATCCCCTCGCGGGGGCTGTTCGATCCGCAGGCGGTGCAGAGGACGGAGGTGTCCCCGTAGTGCATCATCACGGCGCCGCCGGCCTGCTTGGCGATCTCGCCCGTCTCGAAGGCGAGCGTGTACCCATTGATGGAGATTTCTTTTCGTGTCGGTTGCATCGGAGGTTCCCTCTGGAGGCGGGCGCGCCGGCTAGCGGCGCAGGCCCAGGCGCTCGACGATGGCGCGGTAGCGGTTGATGTCCTTCTCCCGGAGATAATCCAGGAGGCGCCGCCGCTGGCCCACGATCTTGAGGAGCCCCCTTCGGGAATGGTGGTCCTTCTTGTGGGTCTTGAAATGCTCGGTGAGGTAGGTGATCCGCTCGGTCAGGATGGCCACCTGGACCTCCGCCGAGCCGGTGTCTTTCTCGTGGGCCCTGTGCAGCCCGATGACTTCGGTCTTGCGTTCTTTGGCAAGGGGCATTTCGGTCGTTTCCTCCACGTCTCTCTTGGCCTGGGCCCTCCCAGGCCGTTTGCGAGCACGACGCTCAAGTCGCGCGAATCTTAGCGGACTTTCATCCCATTGTAAACTCTGGGCGATCCACCGTCCGGCAAAAGGAATCCCCGGGGGCGGCCGTGCCCGCCCCCGCGGCGCAATCGCAAAGCGGGCGGCCCCAAGGGCCTCCCCTACGCGAAAACCCGCTCGGGGGCCACCCAGCCCCGGCCCCGCTCCCGGGGGGAGAGCACGCGCCCCACGGCCAAGAGCTCCCCCTCCGGCGAGAGGAGCCGCACCGGCCCCTCCCCGGGCGGCGTCTCCCCCTCGCCCCAGTCGCTCGGCCGGAGCGCCCCCCCGTGGCGCACCCGGCCCCCGGCCTCGGGCCGCACCGTGAGGGCGGGCAGGTGCGCGAGCACCTCGGCCGGGCTCACAAGGGCGCCGGCCAGCCTCCCCTCGCCGGCCAGGGCCCGGATCTCCTCCAGGCTGCGCGAGGCGTCCAGGAGGAAGGGCCCCAGCGCCGTCCGCGTCAGGGCCTCGAGGCAGCCGCCCGAGCCCTGCAGCGCCCCCACGTCGTTGCAGAGGGTGCGGATGTAGGTCCCCCGGCTGCAGGTCACCTCGAAGGTGAGGAGCGGCCCCGCCGCCGCCAGGGCCCGGACCCCGAACACCTGGATGGGGCGGCCCTTG
>JACPCT010000008.1 GCA_016184445.1 Candidatus Tectimicrobiota bacterium
GAGAAGGATTCGCTCCGCGAACGCCTGCTCCAGGAGAGGCAGCGCCTCCTCTTCCTGCGGCACCTGGAGGGGCTGCGCCAGGCGGCCAAGCTCCGGATCGAGAGGGGGTTTTCCCTCTAGTTCCGCGGCGGGCGGGCGGCTAGCGCCAGAAATCCTCGCGGTCCTCGGGCCGCACCTCGTGTTTTTCCTGGATCCGCTTGTCGAACTCCTGGGCGGCTTCCTTCCGCCGGGCCTCCTGCTGGGCGAGGAGCTCCTTGAGGCCCGGCGTTTTTTTCTTGGCGGCCTCGGCGAACGGGTCCCGCACCTGGTGGCGCGAGATGGAGATGAGATCCCCCCGGACCTCGATCCTGATCTGGTTCCCGGGGGCCACCCCGAGCGCCTTCATCACGTCCTTGGGGAGATGGATGCGGCCCCCCTCGCCGACCTCCATCACGTGAACGTGGCTCTCGTTCATCGCCCCGGCTCCTCTTCCGCGCGGCCCGGCGCTAGCCCCAGGTGAGAAGGTGCAGGTCCAGGGGCTGGGGAAGGTCGGGATTGCTCGGAAGCACCCGGACCGAGACCCCTCGCGCCCCGGCGGTCTCGCAGGTGAATTCCCCCTGGAAGCGGTAGGTGCCGTTGCCCAGGTCGGTGGCGACCTTCATGGGGGTGGTCTTCCCATCGGTGATCTGGTGGGCGGAGTCGATGGAGCCGTGATAGACCTCCACGCGGACGTCCGCCGGCCCCAGGGGGCCGAGATCCACCTCCGCCTCCACGCGGAGCGGCGTCCCCACTGACACGACGCCGTTGCGATCCACCATGATGTTCCGGACCTGGACCTTCGGCCAGGCTTCCCGCACCTTTCCCTTCCACTCGGCGAGCGCGCGGACCGGCGACAGGTTGTTGCTGATGAGGTAGGAGCGGTGCCGGGCCAGGGGCAGGTAGAAGCGCTCCGCGTACTCGCGCACCATGCGGTTCGTGTTGAACACCGGAGCGAGGTTCTTCAGCGAGGCGCGCATCATCTCCACCCATCCCCGCGGGATCCCGTCCGAGGATCGATCGTAGAAGAGCGGGACGATCTCCTGCTCCAGCCGGTCGAAGAGGTTGTCGCACTCCACCTTGTCCTGGTAGCCGGCGTCCTGGTACTCCTCGCCCGCCCCGATGGACCACCCCCGGTCGCTGCGGTAGCCCTCGGCCCACCAGCCGTCCAGGATGCTCAGGTTCAGCGCGGCGTTGACGGCCACCTTCATGCCGCTCGTCCCGCTGGCCTCCTGGGGGCGCCGCGGGTTGTTGAGCCACAGGTCCACGCCCTGGACGAGGTGGCGCGCGACGTCGATGTCGTAGTCCTCGAGGAAGACCACCCGGCGCCGGACGGCGGGCTGGCGGGCGAAGTTGATGAGGTCGCGGATGAAGGACTTGCCCTCGGTGTCGCGGGGGTGGGCCTTCCCGGCGAAGATGAGCTGGAGGGGCCGCTCCTTGTTCGTGAGGAGGGCGATGAGCCGGTCGGGCTGCTGGAGGAGGAGGGTGGCCCGCTTGTAGGTGGCGAAGCGCCGGGCGAAACCGATGGTGAGGGTGCTTGGCTCGAGTATCTCGGCGGCCAGGTCGAGATGGCCGTGGGAAAGGCCCCGGCCCTTCCAGCGCTGGTGGAGGTGCTGGCGGCAGAAGCTGACGAGGCTCTCCCGCGCCCGCTCCTGGGTGAGCCAGAGCTCGGTGGCCGGGATGCGGTCCACGCGCTCCCACGTCTCCGGGTTGTCGGGCTCGCTCATCCACCGGGGGCCGAGGTAGCGGTTGAGGAGGTTCTTCAGCTCCGGGGAGACCCAGGTCGGCAGGTGGACGCCGTTCGTTATCGAGGCGATGGGGACCTCGTCCGCCGGGAGGTTCGCCCAGAGGTTGTTCCACATCCGCCGCGAGACCTCGCCGTGGAGGCGGCTCACCCCGTTCGCGCCGGAGGAGAGGCGCAACGCCAGGATGGCGACGTTGAGGGGCTCCTCCCTGTTGGCGGGGTTGGACCGCCCGAAGCCCATGAACTCCTCCCAGCCGACCCCCAGCGAGGCCGCGTAGGAGCGGAAGTATTTCTCCATCAGGCCGGAGGGGAAGATGTCGATGCCGGCCGGGACGGGCGTGTGCGTGGTGAAGACGTTGCCGGCGGCGGTCATCTCCTGCGCCGTCCGGAAGTCGATGCCGAACTTCTCCATCGCTATCCGGATCCGCTCCAGGGCGAGGAAGGCCGAGTGGCCCTCGTTCATGTGGCAGACCACGGGCGGCAGGTTCAGCGTGTGGAGCAGGCGCACGCCGCCCACCCCGAGGAGGATCTCCTGGCGGATGCGGGTTTCCATGTCCCCTCCGTAGAGGGCCAGGGTGACCTCGCGCAGGGCGGGGGAGTTCTCGGGGAGGTTGGCGTCCATGAGGAAGATGGGGACGCGCCCGACCTGCACCTTCCAGATCTGCGCCTTGAGCGTGCCGTCGGGGAAACCGACCTCGACGGTGACGGGGCGGCCTTCCGGGTCCCGCACCAGGCGCAGGCACATGTTGTGGAAGTCGTTGTCCGGGTAGCGCTCCTGCTGCCAGCCGTCGGCGCTGAGGTACTGGCGGAAATAGCCCTGCTGGTAGAGCAGGCCCACGCCCACCAGGGGGAGCCCCAGGTCGCTCGCCGACTTCATGTGGTCGCCGGCGAGGAGGCCGAGGCCGCCCGAGTAGTTGGGGATGGACTCGGTGAGGCCGAACTCCATGCTGAAGTAGGCGATGCGCAGGTCGGGGATGCCGGACTCCCCGAAGCTCTTCTGGTACCAGCGCGGCTCGCTCATGTAGGTGCGCAGTTCATGCAGCACGCTCTGGAGCTCGCTGAGGATGCCTTCGTCCTTCGCGGCCTCGTTCAGCGACTTCTGGGAGAGGCGGCCGAGCATCCGGACGGGGTTGTGCTGGCTCGCGTCCCATTCGTCCCCCCCGATCTGGGCGAAGAGGGCGCGGGCCCGGGCGCTCCAGTCGAAGGCGATGTTGTAGGCGATCTCCTCCAGGTCCTTGAGCTGGGCCGGGAGGGTGGGGACGACCTGGAACGGGATGACAGTGTTCATGGCCCTTCCGTCTGGTTAGAGGATGCCGCCGGGGGCGGTCACCGGGACGGCCCTTGGGGCTGAGGGTTTCCGCCGGCGAGGCCGTAGGCGCCCTTCTCCCGAAGCGCGACGTTGGGCCCCGGCGGCGAGTAGATGACGATGTACTTGAGCGGCTTGCCCGGCCCGCTGCTGATCTGATGCATGGCGCCGGGGGGGACGAAGATCGCGTCTCCCTCCTCGAAAGGGATGGCCTCCCCCTCGATCACGATCCGGCCCGAGCCGCTCAGAATGTAGAAAGCGTGCTCCTCTTTGTCGTGCTTGTGCGCCGTCGAAGTCAAGCCCGGGTCGAACTCGTTGAACAAGAGGGCGAACTTCCGGGCGCCGACGGTCTGGTCGTCCAGCAGGATCCGGAAGAGGCTCCGCCCCCCCGGTACCGGCAAGGGCCCGGAGGCGGCCTCGCCGGGGCGCACGAGGTACTTGGGCTTCGTCATGCGGTCACCTTCTGGCACGAACGGTACATGTGGTTCAACGGGCCCCTTCCCTTCCCGAGGGCCAGGGCGTTTTCGATGGCTCCCTGGATGTATTCCTTGGCCGCCCGCACCGCCTCGCGGACCGGCTGGCCCCGGGCGAGGCCCGCGGCGATGGCGGAGGAGAGGGTGCAGCCGGTCCCGTGAGTGTGGGGGGTGTCCACCCGCCGGCCCTCGAGGACGGTGATTTCCTCTCCGTCGAAGAGGATGTCCGCCGCCCCGCGGGTGAGGTGGCCGCCCTTCACGAGCACGTGGCGCGGGCCCAGCCGGTGAAGGGCGCGCGCCGCCTCCTTCATGTCATCGAGGCCCTGGATGGATTTCCCGCCGAGGAGGTCGCGGGCCTCCTCGGCGTTCGGGGTGAGCACCTCGGCCAGCGGGAGCAGCTGCCGGACGAGGGCTTCCCGCGCCTCCGGGGCGAGGAGGCGATCGCCGCTCTTGGCCACCATCACGGGGTCCACGACCAGCCGCTCCAGGCGGTGCTGCCGTATCTTGCGGGCCACCACCCCGATGACCTCGGAAGTCGCCAGCATCCCCACCTTGGCGGCCGCCACCGGAAGGTCGGTGCACACGGAGTCGAACTGCTGGGCGATGAACTCGGGCGGGACGGTGTGCACGCCCTGCACCCCCACGGTGTTCTGGGCCGTCAGGGCGGTCAGGACCGAGGCCCCGTAGACGCCCAGGGCGCAGAAGGTCTTCAGGTCGGCCTGAATCCCAGCCCCTCCCCCCGAGTCGGAGCCGGCGATGGTCAGCGCGACGGGGGGCAGGTGCGCGCCGGAGGGGAACGGCAAGGCCATGCATCCTTTCTCTCAGGGCCCAAAAACCATCGGCTAAGCGGAGACCCCGCGGTTCCGGGGCGAATGCGCCTCAGACCCGGAGCCAGCCTCTTCCATTCAGTTGACAATGTATCACCTTGGGAAAGAAGAAGAAATGTTCCCGCCTCCTCGGATGTGGATGGGGGGAGTGTCGGCGCGGCTTAATTTTGGGATGTTTAATCTTGACAGAATTATTCGGGAATTCTATCCTTCCCCCAGGTGATGTTAAAGGGATGAGCCAAGAATAGGAAGAAGAATAGGAGGGAAATCCGCCATGGCCTTGGGCACCCGTGGGCGCCCCTCCCAGATCCTCCGGGCCCATCCCGACATCTTGGCCCAGATCGGAGGCACTCCCTTGGTCCGGCTCGGGCGCCTGCCGGACCCCAAGGGCGCGCGCGTCTATGCCAAGCTGGAACAGTTCAACCCGGGCGGCAGCGTCAAGGACCGCATCGCCCTGAGCATGATCCTCGACGCCGAGCTGCGCGGCCTGCTCAAGCCCGGGGGCACCATCCTCGAGCCCACGAGCGGCAACACGGGCATCGGCCTCGCCATGGTGGGGGCCGTGCGGGGCTACCGGGTGATCATCGTCCTGAGCGAGAGCATGAGCCACGAGCGCCACTCCCTCCTCACGAGCTACGGGGCGGAGGTGGTCTTCAGTTCGGGGGAGGGGGGCATGATGGGCTCGGTGGTCAAGGCCGAGGAGATCCAGGCCGAGCACGCCGACTACTTCATGCCCCAGCAGTTCAACAATCCGGCCAACCCCGAAATCCACCGGCGCACCACCGCGCGCGAGCTCCTGCGGGACATGGGCGCCCAGGTGGTGGACGCCTTCGTGGCTGGGGTCGGCACCGGGGGCACGATCACCGGCGTGGGGGAGGTGCTCAAGGCCAGGCGCCCCGCGACCCGCGTCGTGGCCGTCGAGCCCGCCGGCTGCGCCGTCCTCTCGGGCGGGCAGCCCGGCCCGCATCAGATCCAGGGGATCGGGGCCGGCTTCGTCCCCCGGGTGCTGGACCGCTCGGTGATCGATCAGATCGAAGTGGTCACGGACCAGGAGGCCTACGACCATTCCAAGGCCCTCGCCCGCGAGGAGGGGATCGCGGTGGGGATCTCCGCCGGGGCGGCGGTCAGCGCGGCGCTGCGGGTGGCGCGCGGGATGTCGCCGGAGGAGAACGTGGTCGTGGTCCTGCCCGACGGGGCCGAGAGGTATTTCAGCCTTGAGCCGTATTTCCGCTGAAAATGGGCTTCATTCCAGCCGCCGCTCCGGAGCGCGGGAGGCGCGGAGCGGCCATCGAAAGGGAGAGCACGATGCCGGTTGTGGTCCGGATTCCTACCCCCTTGCAGGAGTTCACGCAGCAGAAGGATGCCGTCGAGGTGGAGGGAGAGACGGTCAAGGATGTGCTGGCCGAGCTGGACAGGAAGTGCGCGGGCATCCGCCAGCGCCTCTACGACGACCAGGGCAAGCTCCGCCGCTTCGTCAACATCTACGTGAACCAGGAGGACATCCGCTTCCTCCAGGGGGAGGGCACGAAGGTGAAGGGCGGCGACGAGGTTTCGATCGTCCCGGCCATCGCGGGAGGCCGCTGAGCCGCGCGGGAGAGCGTCCGTGACCCTGGCCGTCC
>JACPCT010000009.1 GCA_016184445.1 Candidatus Tectimicrobiota bacterium
TCCTTCCTCCGCGTACGCCTTCTTCGTCGGGTCCTCCCTGCGGAGGAAGGCCACCCAGGCCATCCGCCTCGCCTGGACGGCCTTCGTCCTGTTCGGGCTCCCCCTCGCCGGCGTCCTCGGGATCCTGGTCTGGGTGAGCGGCGACATCCCCTCCTCCGGCTCCATCCTGGACCACCGGCCCAGCCTGACCACCTTCGTCTACGACGCCGGCGGCCGCCTGGTCGGCAGCTTCGCGGCCGAGCAGCGGAGGCTCCTCTCCCTCTCCGAGATCGCCCCCTCCATGCGCC
Organism: Candidatus Tectimicrobiota bacterium; assembly: GCA_016184445.1. GTDB lineage: Bacteria > UBA8248 > UBA8248 > UBA8248 > UBA8248 > 2-12-FULL-69-37. The sequence continues at coordinate 288 of JACPCT010000009.1, forward strand.
AGGCCGCCGTCGCGGTCGAGGACGAGCGCTTCTACCGGCATTGGGGGGTCGACCCCTGGGGCATCCTGCGGGCGGCGCTCGCCAACCTGCGCTCGGGCGGGATCAGCGAGGGCGCCTCGACGATCACCCAGCAGTTGGTGCGCCTGCTCACGCTGCAGCGCGAGAGGAGCCTCAAGCGCAAGGTGGTGGAGGCCATCGTCTCCATCCGCCTGGAGATGGCCCTGACAAAGGACCAGATCCTGGAGCGCTACCTCAACCAGGTGTACTTCGGCCGGGGCGCCTACGGCGTGGCCGCGGCGGCCCGGACCTATTTCAACAAGGACGCCTCGGCGCTCACGGTGCCCGAGGCCGCGCTCCTCGCCGGCCTCATCCAGGCGCCGGGCCGCTTCCGCCCGTTCGACAACCCGGGTCCCTCCCTGGAGCGCCGGGCCCACGTGCTGTGGCGGATGGAGATGGCGGGCCACCTGACGGCGGGAGAGGCCGAGCGCCTCGCCCAGAGCCCGCTCGACCTCCGGGCTCCGGAACCCGTCCGGATCGGGGGGCATTTCATCGAGCACGTGCGGAGGCAGCTCGAGGAGATGTACGGCTCGGAGCTCGTCTACCGGGGCGGCCTGCGCGTGCACACCACCCTGCGCCTCGACGCCCAGGAGGCGGCCGAGGCCTCCGTCCGCCAAGGGGTCGAGAAGCTCGTGGCGCGGCGCTGGCCCCAGCGCTCGAAGGAGCCGGGCTGGCGCGCGCCGGAGGCGGCCCTGCTGGCCGTGGACGCCCGGTCGGGCGCCGTGCGCGCCATGGCGGGAGGGGTGGATTTCGGCCAGAGCAAGTTCAACCGGGCGGTGCAGGCCCTGCGCCAGCCGGGGAGCTCCTTCAAGCCCATCGTCTACGCGGCGGCGGTGGACATGGGTTTCACCCCGGTGGACTCCGTGCTGGACGCCCCCATCGTCATGGAGGGCGGGGGCCGCGTCTGGAAGCCCGAGAACTACAGCCGCAACTTCCAGGGGCGGCTGAGCCTGCGCGAGGCCCTCGCCGAGAGCCGCAACACGGCGAGCATCCGCCTCATGGGCGCACTGGGGATGAGCCGGCTCATCGGCTTCGCGCGCAGCCTGGGCATCCGCAGCGAGATATCGCCCACCCTCTCGAGCGCGCTGGGCGCCTCGGCCGTCACCCTCCAGGAGATGGTGGCCGCTTACTCGGTCTTCGCGGCCGGGGGGATCCACCGGGTCCCCTACGCCATCGACCGGATCGAGGACGGCGCGGGGCGCGGGATTTACCGCCACGAGGATCGCCCCGAGCGGGCCATCCGGCCCGAGGTCGCCTACGTCGTCACCCACATGCTCAAGAGCGTGGTCGAGGGCGGCACCGCCCGGGGCGCCGCCGTGCTGGGGCGTCCCCTGGCCGGCAAGACGGGCACGACCAACGAGTTCCGCGACAACTGGTTCATCGGCTTCACGCCCGACCTGGTGGCCGGCGTCTGGCTGGGCTTCGACCTCCCCCAGCCGATGGGCTACGGGGAAACGGGGGGGAGGAACGCGGTGCCGATCTTCGTGGACTTCTTCCGGGCGGTGAGCCGGGACATGCCCGTCAAGGATTTCGTCCCGCCGCCCGGGGTGGAGTTCGTCCGGGTGGACAAGGAGACGGGGCTTCTCGCCACGCGCGTGACCCGCAAGGCCGGCTTCGACGTCTTCGTCCAGGGCACGGCCCCCACCCAGTACGCCGACGGCGGCCAGGGAGGGGCGGATGCGTTCTTCCGGGAAGAAGACCTCCCGCAGCGCACCGAGCCGGCCGCCCTGCGCTGAGCCGGCGAAGGGAGCGCGGCGGGTGAGCGCGGGGGCTGGGGCGGGGCGTGTCCGGCGGCCGCTCCTGGCGGCCCTCGCCGCGCTGTGGCTCGCCGGGTGCGCCGCCCATCGGGGGGAGGAGAGGTTCGTCTCCTTCCGCCACGCCTTCCAGGTCCGCCCCCTGCCGGCCGACCCCTGGCGCCGCACCCCGGACGTGGCCAACGTCCTGGCCCTGAACGATCCCTCCACCTCCGTCCTCTACTACGACAATCCCTATACCGGCGGGGTGGTCTCGCTGCAGGTGGTCCCGCGCCATTACGGCGGGGAGGCGTCCCTCATGGACGAGGTCCGCTACGTCTACCGCCGCATGCTGAGCGCCCCCCACGCCGACATGCGGGCGGTGTCGGAGGGCCGCTTCGTCCCGCTGGACCGCGCGGTCCGGCTCGGCCGGGAGAAGGGGGCCGAGCGGGGGGAGTTCTACGTGAGCGGCAGCATGGGGCGCCGCCCCACGGCCCGGGCCCGGGAGCTCGAGCGCGAGGCCATCGAGGAGCGGCAGCCCTTCGCCGGCCCGCGGACCCGCGAGGAGGTGCGCGAGGAGAGGCGCTACCGCGCCGAGCGCCTGACGCCCGCCTACACCGGGAACTACCGCGGCAAGGTCATCGTCTTCCTCCGGGGCGGGAAGCTCTACGAGCTCTACTACATCGACCACGCCCTCGCCTTCGAGGCGGGCCTCCCCGCCTTCGACGCCTTCGCGGCCAGCCTGGAGTTCCTGCCCGAGGGGCTCCTCCCGCGCGCGTCGGCCTACCTCGGCGGGGGCGGCGGCCGCTGAGCCTCCTCCTTCCCGCACGGCGCCGGTTCCGCCTCCGCATCGGATCCCGGCTCACCGGCCAGGTTGCCCAATCCGCCCTCTCCCCCTGGGAAAGGGCCGGGGTGAGGGAAGATGGATGCACCGATGGTTTTCCCTCGCCCCCCTCTCCCAAGGGGAGAGGGGGGCGAGGCACAGTCCGCCATCGGTTTCATGCCTGCCCGAATAGCATCGCCCGCCGGTTGGGGTAACATGGGACTTCGGCGGGTATTGGGGGAAGAGGACATGAGCGATTCGGCCCTGAGCAGGCCGCGCACCCGCGGCGAGGTGCTGTGCCGCGAGGTGGACGACGGCTTCATCCTCTATGATCCCCAGGTAGGGAAGGTCCACTCCCTGAACTCCTCCGCCGCCTACGTCTGGGACCGCCTGGACGGGCAGCAGTCGCTGGCCGAGATCGCCGAGGGCCTGAAGGCCTTCCCCGGCGCCGGGGGGCGGGACCTGCTGAGGGACGTCCTGGACGCGGTGGAGGGCTTCCGCAAGGAGGGCCTCCTCCTCCCCCCCGAGGGAGAGGCCGCCCAGAGGCCCGGATGAGCGCCGAGTCCCCCGCGGCCCTCCAGGTCCACCTGTACGGCTACCGCCTGCGGGTCACGGGGCCCGCCCCGGCGATCGAACCCATGCGGCCGCTTTTCTACTCCCGGTGCCAGGAGCCCCCCGCCGCTCCCCCCGATGATCTGATGGAGGTTCTGCGCGCGGGCTCCGGCTACGAGGTGCGCCAGCCGGGGCGGGGCGCGGTCTTCATGGCGGAGGGCTGGAGCGAGCTGTTCTGGTGGCTGGACGAGTGGTTCTTCGAGGCCGCCCTGGAGCGCGCCGACGCCTGCCTCCACATCCACGGCGCGGCCGTCGCGCGCGAGGGCCGGGCGATCCTCCTCATCGGGGATTCGCACGCCGGGAAATCCACCCTCGCCCTCCATCTCATGCTCCGGGGCTACCAGTTCATGACGGATGAGACCATCCTGGTGGACCCGGCGAGCCTCGAGCTGCGGCCCTTCCCGCGGAACCTCGTGGTGCGGGAGGACACGGCGCAGGGGGATCCCGCGATCGAGCGCCTCTGCCGGGAGCGGATGCGGTGCTACCTGGAGGGCGGCGGCTACGCGCCGCGGTGGTTCATGGATCCGGCCCTTGCCGGCTGCCCCGAGATCCCCGGGTCCGCCCGGGTGGACCGCATCGTCTGTCTCCGGAGGAAGGAGGGCGGCCCGCCGCTCCTGGAGGAGGTGGGGGCGCGGGCGGCCGTCGAGGACATGCTGCGGCAGCAGAGCAACCTCCGGTGGTATGGGGCGGCCGCGGGGGTGGACACGATGATCCGCTTGGCGGAGCGGGGGCGGAACCACCGCCTGAGCGCCGTCCATCCCGGCGAGGCGTGGGAGGCGCTGCGGGATCACCTGGGGCTGGCCCGGTGCCCGTCCGCGGAGGGAGGCAGCCGGTGAAGCTGACCGAGTATGCCTGGATGCTCGACGACCCGGTCCGCATCGGGGCATACAAGCGGGCGATCTTCCAGACCGTCAAGCCCGGCGACGTGGTGATCGAGATGGGGGCCGGGCTGGGAACCTACAGCTTCTTTGCCTGCCAGGCGGGGGCCTCCCGGGTGTACGCCATCGAGGATTCGGTGGCCGGCGCCCTGGAGGAGCTTGCTCGCCGCCAGGGGTTCGGGGAGCGGCTCCGGGTGGTCCGGGGGAATTCCCTCGGCGCCGCCCTGCCCGAGCGGGCGGATTGGGTCATCTTCGAGGACTTCAACAGCGCCTTCCTGGGCGGGGGCCTCGCCTCCGTGGTGCGCGACGCGGCCGAGCGGTTCCTCGCTCCCGGGGGGGGCTGGATCCCCTCGGCCGCGGAGGTCTGGGCGGCCCTGGTGGAGGTGCCCGAGAGCTGGGGGAGCCTCGCCCGCTGGCGCCGGGAGGCGGGCCACCTGGAGGGGCTGGACTATGGACCGCTCTCGGGCTGGGTGCTGAATTCCGGGCACAAGGGCCGGTGCGCGCCCGAGTCGCTCATGAGCGCTCCCCGCCTGCTGCGCCGCTTCCGTCTCGGCGATCCGGGGGAGAGCTACGATTTGAGCGGGGCCTGGGAAGACCCCGCCCGGCGCGCGGGGAACGTCCATGCCATCTGCGCCTGGTTCCGGCTGGAGCTGGCCGAGGGCGTCTGGCTGGACAACGCCCCGGGGGCGGACGAGACGGTCTACGAGCAGGAGATCTTCACCCTGCCGGAGGCGCTGCCGGCCGAGGCGGGCGGCGCCCTCCGCTGGTCCCTCCAGTGCATCCCCGAGCGGGAGGGCGAGCAGATGTGGTGGAAGTGGGGGGCCGAGGCGGGGGGGAAGAAGTTCGAGGGGACGACCTTCGCGGGCTTCCCCCTCAAGCTGGAGGCCCTGGCGGACCGCTCGGCGGAGAAGGTCCCCCGGCCGGGGCGGCGCCAGGAGATCCTGCGCTTCGTCCTCGACTGCGCGGACGGGAAGCTCTCCCAGGGCGGGATCGCGGAAAAGGTGCGCGCGGCCTTCCCGGAGGAATTCCCCTCGGAGCGGAAAGCCCTGCGCTATGTCGCGGATGTTTTCAGGAGCTGAGACGGAAAGGCCGCCCGAATCCTGCGCCAAGGGAATGGAGCGGAAGGCGGAGAAGAAAAAGGCGGCCTGAGGAGGGCGGGCCTACTTCCACATGTTCCCTGGGTTGCCCATCCCCATCCCCATCCGCATCGGCGATTCACCCTGCATCGGGCTCATCATCCGCATCATGGCGTCCATGGGGCTCATCGGGGGGCTCATCGGGCTTGCGGCGTGGGAGGTCGAGACGCCCGCGACCGAGAGCGAGACGACGGCGGGCGCGGCATAGGCCGTCGTGAGGAGGACCTTGCGGATGAACTCCCGGCGCGTCTGGCCCTGGGGCTGCTCCGGGGTGGGATGGGGCATATCTTTCACTTGGTTTCTCCTGCGTCTGCTGCCAGCGGCGGGCGCGCAGAACCGCTCCTCTTATTAAGATACGTCATTCCCCGCCGCCCGGGC
>JACPCT010000010.1 GCA_016184445.1 Candidatus Tectimicrobiota bacterium
GTTCAGCTCGGCCTTGCGGCCCGCGCCCGAGACGCCCGACTTGGCGTCCACGATGATGGAGCCGGCCCGGATGAGCCGCGCCTTGAGGAGCGGATAGAGTCCGAGGATGGCGCCCGTGGGATAGCAGCCCGGGTTGGCCACGAGGGCTGCCTGGCGGATCTGCTCCCGGTAGAGCTCGGGAATCCCGTAGACGGCCTGGCGGATGCGGTCGGGGCAGACGTGGGGAGTCTTGTACCAGGCGGTGTAGACCCCGGCGTCCCGGATGCGGAAGTCGGCCGAGAAATCCACCACCTTCAGGCCCATGTCCACCAGGGCGGGGACCGAGTTCATGGCGGCGCGGTGGGGGAGGCAACAGAAGACGAGGTCCACCCCCCTGAAGAGCGCGGGCTCGACCTTCTCGAAGCGCCCCCGGACCACGCCGGCCAGGGCGGGGAAGACCTCCCCCACCTCCTTGCCCGCGTAGGTCTCGGAGGTCAGCGGACCTGGCTCCACCTCGCCGTGGGCGGCCAGCAGGCGCAGGAGCTCAAAACCCGTATAGCCCGTGGCCCCCACCACACCGACCCGGCGCATGGGTAAACCCTCCCCCCGGAGGACGGGGCGCGGCTTGCGCGCAGTCTGTTAGCGCTTGGAGAACTGGAAGCTCTTCCGGGCGGCCGCGCGGCCGTACTTCTTGCGCTCTTTGACGCGGGAGTCGCGGGTGATGAGGCCCGCTTTCTTCAGGATGCCGCGGAACGAGGCATCCACCCCGAGCAGGGCTTTCGAGATGCCGTGCCGCACGGCGCCCGCCTGGCCGGAGAGGCCGCCCCCCTGCACGGTGGCCCGCACTTCGAAGCGGCCCCACGTGCCGGTCAAGTCGAACGGCTGCTTGATGATCATGAGGGAGGTGTCGCGCAGGAAGTACTCGTCCACGGGGGTGTTGTTGACCAGAATCCGCCCGTCGCCCGGGAACATCCAGATGCGCGCGATGGAGGTCTTCCGCTTGCCGGTCGCGTAATAAGTGGTCGGGGTCGCCATCGTCAGGGTCCGCTTCGCTCCTTTGACGCGGGGCCGAGGGGGGCCGCGCTAGCTGAGAGAGAGGGGCTCGGGCTTCTGGGCGGCGTGTGGATGGCCGCCTCCGCTGTACACCTTGAGCTTCTGGAACATGGCCCGGCCCAGCTTCGTCTTGGGGAGCATTCCCCGCACGGCGAATTCCACAAGCCGCTCAGGATGGGTCTCGAGGACCCGCCGGGCGGTGATCTCCTTCAAATGGCCCGGATAGCCGGAGTGCCGGTAGTACTTCTTCTGGTCGAGCTTCCGGCCGGTGAGCACCACCTGCCCGGCGTTCACCACCACCACATAATCGCCCGAATCCACGTGGGGGGTCCAATCGGGGCGGTGCTTTCCGCGCAGGATGACGGCCACCCGCGAGGCGAGCCTCCCCAGGGTCTGCCCCTGGGCGTCCACCACGACCCACCGCCTCTTTCCGGGGGCCTGCTCCTTCGTGAGCATCACGCTCTTCCGGTACATCCTCACGCTTCAGATCCTCCGGCCCGCCCCCGGGCGGCCCATCGACGCAGGCCCCGCCCCAGCGGCGGAAGGGGCGATTTAAACCTCAAAAAACTCTCCCTGTCAACCACGCGAGCCCAAGCGCCGCCCTGCCTAAAGCTTGTAGAGGCGGCCGTCCGGCGGGGAGCCAGCATACGCATTCCGCGTGTCCAGGACGCAGTCCGCATGGGCCCGGACCAGGGCCAGGTCCAGTTCCTTGTGGTTGGCGAGGACGAGGGCGCAGTCCGACTCCCGCAGGAGGTCCTCATTGAGCGCCTGGGAGCGGTGGCGCCGGCCCACGAACTCCAGCTCGGGAACGTAGGGGTCGTGATAGCTGACCTGGGCGCCCAGTTCCGCCAGCAGGTGCCAGACGTCCAGGGCCGGACTCTCGCGCGTGTCGCTCACCCCGGCCTTGTAGGCGACACCGAGGAGGAGAATGCGCGCCCCGTTGAGGGCCTTCCCCCGGTCGTTCAGGGCCTTGACCACCAGATCGACAACGAACTGGGGCATGGAGGCGTTGACCTGGCTGGCCAGAGAGATGAACTGGGCCTCGAAGCCCACCTTGCGGGCCTTCCAGGAGAGGTAGATCGGGTCAATGGGGATGCAGTGCCCCCCCAGCCCCGGCCCGGGGTAAAAGGGCATGAAGCCGAAGGGCTTGGTCTTGGCGGCCTCGATCACCTCCCAGATGTCCACCTCCAGCTTGTGGCACATGCGGGCCATCTCGTTCACGAGGCCGATGTTCACGATCCGGAAGGTGTTCTCCAGGAGCTTCACCATCTCGGCCACGCGCGTCGAGCTCACCTTCACGATGGTGTCGATGCAGTTGGCGTAGAGGGCGGCCGCCACCTCGCAGCACCGCGGAGTCATCCCTCCGACAACCTTGGGGATGTTGCGCGTGTTGTAGCGAGGATTCCCGGGATCCACCCGCTCGGGGGAAAAGGCGAGGAAAAAGTCCTCCCCCACCTTGAGGCCGTTGCGGCCCAGGACGGGCAGGAGCGCCTCCTCGGTGGTCCCGGGATAGGTGGTGCTCTCGAGGATATAGAGCTGGCCCGGCCGCCGGTGCGCCTCGATGGACTGGACGGCCGCCTGCACAAAGGAAAGGTCCGGGTCGCCGGACTTGCCGAGGGGGGTGGGCACGCAGATATTCACCGTCTGGACGTCGGAGAGCACCTCGGGGTCCGTGGTGACATGAAAGCGCCCCGTGTCGAGCGCCTCACGGAGCTGCCCGTCGGCCACGTCGGTGATGTAGGAGCGCCCCTCGCGCATCCGGCGCACCCGGACCCCGTCCGCGTCCAGTCCCACCACCTGGTAGCCCGCGCGGACGAACTCGAGGGCCAGGGGCAGGCCAACGTAGCCGAGGCCCATCACGCAGGAGCGCACGCGCCGGTTCCGGATGTCTTCAAGCAGGGATGTGAACACTCGGCCGCTCGATCCTCGGGTTTCCCCGGGCAAAAGGACCCACTCTTTTACATCCGCTCCCGGGCGCTGTCAACGGAAACGTGAGGTGCTCATTTGGCCTTTCTGGAACCGAACTCCTTCTGAATCATGTCCTTGAGCTCTTTCTGCAGTTCCCGCTCCCGCTCGGGGGAGACGTAGGGATCGGGCGTCCCGAACAAGAAGAAGTTGGCGACATCGATGAGGGCGATTCGCTGGACAGCGACGAACAAGAATGCGGCGAAGGCGCACACGGCCACCAGGCAGAGCATGACTTTCCAGGGCACTTGGGAGCGCCGGGAACGCGGGCGGCGGGATCTCCGCCTTTCGGGGGAAGCCTCGCGCACCGCCTCCGGACGGGAAGAACTTCCCCTGGACCCGGAGCCAAACCACGAGCTTCCGCCTTTTTTCCTGCGCCGGCGCCTTTTCTGCCCCTCACCCCGCGAACCCGAGAGGGAGGATCGGCCCTCTCCGGCGGAAGAGCCGGAACCGCCCCCCCCATCCCCAATTCTTGGAGACCTCGGCCCATCTTCCATGGGGACTCCCCGTGAAAAGCCACCCGCGCGCTTCCGCCGCCGGAAACGCCAGACCAGCCGCGCCCAGCTTGCCACAAAAGGAGAAGCGCCTTCCAATCCCTTGTATTTAAACATAAAGCAGACCAAGCCCAAGCTGCCCGCGAAAGCTCCCCCGATGCCCGGATTTTGGGCGGGTGAGGAGGGCTACCCCCAAAATCATGTAGCTCTTAAAAATCAATTGATTATTCACTCAAAACTCTTGTAAAATCAGAACTTGCCCAGGAGGGTGTATCGCGCCAAAAGACCTGACTGGTTGCCAGAGGAAGGCGGTAGGGTGGCGATGCGCAAGAGGGTCGGGAGAATCAATCCGTCGTGGCTTGCGATTGGGTTGATCTGCGTTTTCGCTTCGCCCGGGCCGGGCGGGGGCACCGCACGCGCGGCGACGGAGCCGGCGGCGGACGCCCTGCCCGCCAAAGGACCGGTGGGAACGGGATATTTCCGCGGGCTCGTGGCCGCCGATTTGGACGGTGACGGCAAGCGTGAGCTCATCTCCAGCGTTTTGGCGACGGGCCAGATCTACATTTGGCGCACGCGCAAGGAGGGCGGCTGGACCGAGCCCCTCGCGCTCTCGACGGGCGCCGAGGTCCGCTCTATCACGGTCGCCGACCTGGATGGCGACTCCCTGCCCGAGATCATCGTTGCCCTCCGTGGGAAAGAAAAAGAGGGCATCGAGATCTGGAAGAACATGGGGAACCTGCGCTTCCGCAGGACGGCTGGCCCTGGGCAGGGCGAGATGTTCGCGGATGTGGCTGTGGCCGATTTCAACTACGACGGGAGGCCGGACCTCATCGCCGTCAGGGAGGAGCCCGGCGCGCAGGGTGGCCTCAGGGTCTGGCTGAACCTCGGCACCGACAAATGGCAGCCTGCTTCCGCCCCCAGAGCGGAAGGCCCCTACCACAGCGTCGCCGCGGCGGACCTGAACCAGGACGGAGTCCTCGACATCGTCGCCGCCGGCAGCGGGCCGGGAGGAGGCCTTCGGGCCTGGCTGGGCCGTGACAAGCATCTCAACTGGGGGAGGCCCAACCAACTCTCCGAAGGGGACTTCTGGGGCGTGACCGTCGTCGACCTCAACGGAGACGGCATCCCCGACCTTCTGGCCGCCGGCAAGGATACTGGCATCCATGTCTGGCAAGGCTTGGGCAAGGGGACCTTCAACCGCATGGCCAGCCCCACCCAGGCGGGCAGCTTCTTCCGCGCGGTGGCCGTGGATCGGGACGCGGACGGCCGGGCGGACATCGTGGCCAGCACGATGGACGGCAAAGGCATCCGCTACTGGCGCCAGGACCCTGCCCTGGGCTGGGTGGCCCATCGCCTCCTCGCCGAGACGGGCATTTTCCATAGCTTGCTGGTGGCCGATCTCGACGGCGACGGCAGGCTCGACCTGGGGGCCGCCACCCACGGCGAGGGCGTGGCCGTCTGGCCCGGCTTCGGCAAACCCCTGCCAGGTCAAGTCCCGGGCGAGAAAACCGCTAAGCACGACCTGCCCCTGGCCCCAGGCACCCGGATGCCCGACCTCGCGTCGGGCCGCCCCGCCCCGCCGCCCCAGCCGGCCCAGCCGGCGAAGCTCGAAGGGGCGTTCCCGGAGAAACGCATTCCCGGCGAGTACCTCATCGGCTCGGGCGACGTGCTCACCATCAGCGTCTGGAGGGGCGTTACCTCCCAGAAGGAGCAGGTCCAGGTGAGCGAGCGCGGCACGATCAGCCTGGGGCTCATCGACGACGTCCAGGCCGCGGGCCTGACCATCAAGGAGGTGACCGACCTCCTCAAGGAGAAAATGAAGAGATTCATCAAGACCCCCCGCGTTGAGGTGGTGGTGACGCGGTACGGGAGCAAGATCGTCCGCGTGATGGGCGCGGTGGCCCGGCCCCAGACCTACAACGTCTCCGCGACGGTCACCCTTCTGGACGCCATCCTCCTCGCCGGCGGCCACCTGCCCACCACGCCCGAGCGCCCCGGCGGCGACCTCACCCACGTCTCTCTCCGGCGCCAGGGACGGACGCGGACCGTGAACATCCTCCGCTACATCTCGGGAACCACGGGCGAGACCGACAACCCCGAGCTCCAGGACGGTGATCTCGTCTTCGTCCCCGAGTCGAGCTCCGAGCTGGTCGAGCAGAAGCGGATCTACGTGTTCGGCGAGGTCCGGTCGCCGGGCGTGCACCCCCTGACGTTCAACATGCGGGTGCTCGACGCCATCGCCAGGGCCGGCGGCTTCAACGAGTTCGCCCAGCAGGACGAGGTCCGCATCATCCGCGGCGACGCCGAGCGGCCCGAGGTCGTCCACGCCGACATCAAGGCCATGCTCCGCCGCGGCGACCGGCGCGGGGATCACCTCCTGAAGCCGAACGACGTGGTGTTCG
>JACPCT010000461.1:0-1377 GCA_016184445.1 Candidatus Tectimicrobiota bacterium
CCACGGGGGTGCCCGCCATCGGCTGCACCGACCCGGTCTGCCTCTCCGACGACCCGCGCAACAAGCGGCTGCGCGCCAGCATCCTCGTCCAGAACGAGCGGTCCTCCCTCCTCGTGGACACGGGGCCCGACCTGCGCGAGCAGGCGCTGCGCCACGGCATCCGCAGGGTGGACGCCGTCATCTACACCCACTACCACGCCGACCACACCCACGGGATCGACGATCTGCGGGTCCTCAACTTCCTGATGAAGCGCCCCATCCCCTGCTACGCCTTCCCGAACACGGCCCAGATCCTGCGCCGCAACTTCAGCTACATCTTCGGCGACGGCCCGGACACCCCCGGCTTCCGTCCCCAGCTCACCCTCCACGAGGTGGACGGCGGCCCCTTCGAGGCCGGGGGCTTCCGCGTCCAGCCCGTCGACCTGGTGCACGCGGGGATGCGGGTGATGGGCCTGCGGATCGGGGATTTCGCCTACGCCACCGACTGCAGCGCCATCCCCCCGCACTCGATGAAAACCCTGGTGGGCGTGCGCGTGCTCATCCTCGACGCCCTGCGCCACCGCGAGCACCCCGCCCACCTCACGGTGGAGCAGGCGCTCGCGGTGGTCCGCGAGCTCAGGCCTGAGCGCACCTACTTCACCCACACCCACCACGACCTTGAGTACCACGAGACGAACCGGAAGCTCCCCCCGGGCGTCGAGATGGCATACGACGGGCTCACCTTCGAGATCCGCTGCGGGGAAGCAGGAAGGGAAGGAGCCTAGCCCTCGCCCGGCGGGAGGGGAAGGGCCCCGCCCTCTGCCTGCGGCTCGCCGGGCAGCGGCGGGGCCACGTCGAGATAGAGGCCATAACCCGCGAAGAAGTAGGAGACCGAGGTCAGCATCACCCCCCCATGCAGGAAGAGTTGCCCCACGAGGCTTCCCCCGAAGACCCCGTGCACGATCTGCCACAGGATGAACCACACCAGCAGGTAGGTGAGCACGAGGAGGGCGACCTGCTTCTCGGCGCCCGAGGAGGCCGCGCTCGACCTCTGGAACGACGCCTTGAAGCCGTCCCCGTGCAGGAGAGCGGCGAAGGCGCAGAAGTAGAAGCGGATGGCGGGCGAGATGACCGCGAAGGCGGTGACCGAGAGCGCGACGGGGAAGACCAGGGGCCCGCTCCCCAGGAGGAAGCCCATCACCCCCATGCTGAGCCACAGCACCAGCATCGCCAGGGCCTGCAGGCCGAAGGCGTAGGCCAGGTCCACCCGGGCCACCCGCCAGAGCCGGCCGAGCGTCTCGGCCAGGTCCCAGGCGTCTCCCCCGCCCCGGCGCTGGGCATCCAGGCGGAGGACCAAAAGGCTAAAGATGAAGAGCTGCACCGTCCTAAGCAGGGCCT
>JACPCT010000461.1:1383-3360 GCA_016184445.1 Candidatus Tectimicrobiota bacterium
AAGCGCGTCCCCGCCCCCGGGGCGGAGAAGGGACTGCAGCGGCGGATGCAGAAGGAGCGCCAGATAGGCGAGCGGCAAGTAGAACAGCAGCACCACCACGGAGATTTGCGGGAAATCGGCCAGATGAATCCGGACCCCCAGCTCCAGGTACCGGGAGAGAGGCCCCGGGGCGCGATCGGCTTGCATGGAATCACCCCAAGGAGAGCGCGGGGATACCCCCCACGGAACGCAGGGCTGCGGGAAACACGCCCCCCTCCCGGACGAGGGGCCGCCCGCCCTTTCTGGGAAGCCGTTGCCTTCTGACGTTGAAGAAAGATACACTACCTGTGGTATTTTTTCAGCCGCCGCGGGCTCCCGGCCTCCTCCCCAGCCATCCGAGCCGGCGGGGCGGAGCGGCAGGAAGCCGTTGGATCCGCTCAGGGGGGACATCCGGGAGATGAAGCCGGACCCCATTGCGTTGACTGGGGTGAGGTTCCTCGGGCGGCAAGCCCTCGACTTCACCGCCGAAGCCGGGCGGATGGGGATTTTCCTGGCCGCCTCCGTGGGGTGGCTCCTCCTTCCCCCCTACCGCTTCTCCCTCCTGCTCCGGCAGATGCTCTTCGTGGGGGCCGGCTCTCTCTCCATCGTCTTGCTGACCGGCCTCTTCACCGGGATGGTGCTCGCCCTCCAGGGCTTCTACACCCTGCAGAAGTTCGGCTCCGAGGGGCTCCTGGGCCCGGCCGTCGCGTTGAGCCTCGTCCGCGAGCTGGGGCCTGTGCTGACCGCCCTCGTGGTGGCGGGCCGGGCGGGGTCGGCCATGGCCGCCGAGATCGGGATCATGGTGATCACCGAGCAGGTGGACGCCCTCCAGAGCATGGCCGTCAACCCCATCCACCGCCTGCTGGCCGGAGTCCTGGCCTTCCCGCTGCTGGGCTCGCTCTTCAACGTGGTGGGCATCTTCGGGGGCTACCTCGTCGGGGTGCAGCTCCTCGGGCTGAGCGCCGGGACCTACTTCGGCGAGATGGAGGCCAAGATGGACTTGGCGGACATCGTCGGCGGCGCGGAGAAATCCCTGGTATTCGGCCTTTTGGTGACCTGGATCTGCTGCTACAAAGGTTACACCTGCGGGCACGGGGCCGAGGGGGTGGGGCGGGCCACGACGTCGGCCGTCGTCCTCTCCTCGGTGATGATCCTGGTGGGCGACTATTTCCTGACCTCGGTGCTCTTCTGAGGGGGAGGAGGCCTTGTCACAGCGCGGGATGGAGCTGACGGTGGGCGTGTTCGTCCTCGCGGGGCTGGCGGCCCTGGCGTATCTCTCGATCCGCCTGGGCGGGCTGGATCTGTTCGAAACGGGCACCTACGACGTGACCGCCCGCTTCAGCAGCGCCGCCGGCCTACGGGAGGGCGCCACGGTGGAGATCGCGGGGGTGCAGGTGGGCCGCGTGAAGGCCATCGGCCTGGAGCAGAACGAGGCGCTCATCACGCTCCGCCTGAGGTCCTCCGTCAAGCTCACCCAGGACACCATCGCCTCCATCCGGACCAAGGGGATTCTGGGCGACAAGTACATCAGCATCAGCCTGGGCGGCGCGCCGAACGCGATCGCCCCCGGCGGCCGGATCCGGGAGACGGAGCCGCCCGTCGACATCGAAAAGCTCATCGGACAGTTCATCTACGGGAAGGTCAAGTGACCGGGCTCCCAGGCCCGGGCCGCTGCACAGGAGGACAACGCGGACCATGATCGGCCCCAAAGTCAGACTTTGCATCGCGCTGCTCCTCGCGGCGGCGCTCCTGGTTCTCGCCGCCGCGGCCTGGGCGGGAGAGCCCACCCATCAGCTCAAGTCGGCGGTGGACAAGGTGCTCGCCGTCCTGCGGAACCCGGAGCTCCGCAAGAAAGAAAATAAGGAGGAGCGCCGGAAGAAGATCCGCGAAGTCGTCGAAAGCGAATTCGACTTCGCCGCGATGGCCCGGAGCGCCCTCGCCGCCCACTGGGAGAAGCGC
>JACPCT010000011.1 GCA_016184445.1 Candidatus Tectimicrobiota bacterium
CTCCGGATGGCCTACGGCCTCACCCAGGAGGAGCTGGCCCACCGCTCGAGCCTGACCAAGGGCTTCATCAGCCAGCTGGAGCGGGACCTCACCTCCCCCTCCCTGGAGAGCCTCATGGGGATCCTCCGGGCGCTGGACACCGACATCGTCGAGTTCTTCCGGGGGCAGTCGGAGGAGCGCATCGCCTTCGGCCCCCCGGATTGCACGAACGCGGACACCTACCCCGAGGTGGCCGCCTTCGAGTTGATGGTCCCCGGGGCAGCCAACTGCAACATGGAGCCCGCCCTGGTGGCCCTCGCGCCGGGCCAGAGCATCGAGGAGCGGGCCCACGCCGGCGAGGAGTTCGGCTACGTGCTGCAGGGGAAGGTGATGGTGCAGTACGGGCGCCGCCAGAACCCCGTGAAGCGGGGGGAGTGGTTCTACCTGGTGGCCGACCGGAGCCACAAGGTGTGGAACCCATCGGCCCCCCCCAGCTTCTAGGGGGGGATCCGGGTCGTAGGAATGGAGGGGCCGCCGCCCCGCTCGCCCAGGATGGGAGGAGGAAGCCTTGAATTCGCTGGGCCGCCACATCCTCGCTGAGTTCTACGATTGCGACCGTGACGTGCTGAATGACCCGGACCTGATTGAGCGGTACATGCGCGAGGCCGCCGAGGTGAGCGGGGCGACCATCGTGCAGAGCGTGTTCCACATGTTCAGCCCCTACGGCGTGAGCGGGGTGGTCGTGGTGGCCGAGAGCCACCTCGCCATCCACACCTGGCCCGAGCACGGCTACGCCGCCGTGGACTACTTCTCCTGCGGCCCGGTGGACTGCGAGCTGGCCGTCCGCTACCTCGAGGAGAAGTTCGGGGCGGAGTGCGTGGAGTCGCGGGAGATCGAGCGCGGCGTGCTGGCCTCCGCGGTGGGGGGCCGCTCCGCGTCCTTGGCCGCCCCCGCGCGGAGGATGTCCCCCGCCCAATGGCGTGAACCGGCCCTTTAAGAGGCCCCTATCGGAGGCGGATGCGCGATGATCATCGCGACCCCGACCAAGTACTATCTGGTAGCTGGCTGCGCCGAGGGCTTCACCGAGCTCAACGCGTTCGACGGGGCCCTCCTGAACGCGGGCGTCGGGAACACCAACCTGGTCCGCATGAGCAGCATCCTCCCCCCCCGCTGCGAGGAGATCGCCCCGGTGCGCCTGCCCCAGGGCGCGCTCGTGCCCGTGGCCTACTCCGCCATCAGCTCCACGGAGCCCGGCCAGGTGCTGACGGCGGCCGTCGCCATCGCCTACCCGGAGGACCCCGGCCACTGCGGCCTCATCATGGAGTACCACGATTTCGCCCCCCGCGGCGTGGTCGAGCAGAAGGTGCGCCGGATGGCCGAGGAGGGGATGAAGTACCGGGGCCAGGTCGTCCGCGCGGTCAAGAGCATCGCCTGCGAGCACAGGGTCGTCCAGACCGGCGCTGCCTTCGCCGCGGTGGTGCTGTGGAACTGAAGAAAACCCCCCCCGCTCCTCCGGCTGTCCTCCACCAGGGGGAGTTCTGGTTCACGGAGCTGCACGCCCCCGGCACGGGCATCACCTTCCGCGTGAAGCAGGTCCTCTATTTCGCCCGCACGCCCTTCCAGGAGATCGCCCTCGTCGAGACGAGCGACATGGGCCGGGCCCTCTTCCTGGACGGGACGGTCCAGCTCACCGAGCGGGACGAGTTCATCTACCACGAGATGATGGTCCACGTGCCGCTCTGCATCCATCCCCGGCCCCGCCGGGTGCTCATCGTGGGGGGCGGGGACGGCGGATGCGTCCGCGAGGCCCTGCGCCACCCGGAGGTCGAGGAGGTCACCCTCGTCGAGATCGACGGCGAGGTGGTGGACTGCTGCCGGAAGCACCTGCCCCTCACCGCCTCCCGGCTGGACGACCCCCGCGTGCGCGTCCTCATCGAGGACGGGGTGAAGTTCATGAAGCGCAGCCGGGGCGCCTTCGACGTCATCATCGTGGACTCGACCGACCCCGTGGGCATGGCCGGCCCGCTGACCCGCGAGGGCTTCTTCCGCGCCGCCCGGCGGGCGCTGACCCCCCAGGGGCTCTACGCGGCGCAGTCCCAGGGGCCCATCTTCGACGGCAAGGAGATCGGCCGCATCGCCCGGACCGCCCGCAAGGCGTTCCGGCACGTCTCCCACTTCCTGGCCCCGGCCCCGACCTACCCCGGCGGGCTCTGGTCCTTCATCCTGGCCGCCCGGGGGGCCAGGAACCCCGCCGCCCTCAGGCCGCGCCCCCTGCCCCGCGGGGAGAAGACCCGCTACTATTCCGCCGGGGTCCACAGGGCCGCGTTCGTCCTGCCTCCCTTCGTGCGGGATTTCATCCAGTGACGGATGAGCTCCCTCCCTATCTCCCCCGCACGCCCTTCCTCTGGGCCCGCACCCCCTTCGAGCGGGCCCGCGTCGTGCTCTTCGGCTGCCCCTTCGACGGCACGGCCAGCTTCCGGCCCGGCGCCCGCTTCGGCCCCGAGGCCATCCGCTCGGTCTCGGACGGCCTGGAGAGCTACAGCCCCCTCCTCGACGCCGACCTGGAGGAGCTCCCCTACTGCGACCTGGGGGACCTCCCCCTGGCCCCGGGGGACGTGGGGGGCGCCCTGGCCCGCATCCGGGAGGAGGCCCGGCGCATCCTGGGAGCCGGCAAGATCCCCTTCGCCCTGGGGGGGGAGCACCTGGTGAGCCTCCCCCTCATCGAGGCGGCCCTGGAGGCCCACCCCGGCCTCGTGGTCTTCCAGTGGGACGCCCACGCCGACCTGCGGGAGGGCTACCTGGGGGCCGCCCTCTCCCACGCCAGCGTCATGCGGCTCGCGGCGGACCGGGTCGGGCCCGGGCGCCTCGTCCAGTTCGGCATCCGCTCCGGCACCCGGGAGGAGTGCGCCTGGATGCGGGGGCACGGCACCGTCCGCCCCCTCTCGCCCGAGGCGGTGCGCCAGGCCCTGGCCCGGCACGCGGGGAGCCCCATCTACCTCACCCTGGACCTCGACGTCCTCGATCCGGGCGAGTTCCCGGGCACGGGCACCCCCGAGCCCGGGGGGGCGCGCTTCGCGGAGCTGGCCGAGTGCATCGCCCTCCTGCGGCGCGAGGGCGCGCGGGTGGCGGCCCTGGACGCCGTGGAGCTCTCCCCCATGCTCGACCCCTCGGGTGAGGGGGAGAATCTTCTCCCTCGGCCGGGCGGCGCTTTTCCCGTTCTCCCAGCCCTTTTGGGGGGAACCCGCTGGGAAGCGTGGGGCAGATTGTCACTCCCCGGAGTTGGTGGTATGGTCATAGCGTAATCCATCGGCCCACTTTGAATCCAAAGTTTTCTTCCTCTTTCCGGGGGCCTTTTCCGGGTGGCCCCGGGAAATCATCTGTGCGGGCTTCATCGCCCGCGGGGACTTCATCGGAGGGGGGCCGCCGCCCCCCAATTTGAATAGGCGGGTGGGCCATGCCTGAACTCAAAGATAGGAAATTCGTCGGCAAAGTCGAATTCGTGAAGGGCCTGGAGGGGGCCATCACCCACGAGAGCACCCTGAGCTACGTGGACGGCCAGAACGGCAAGCTCATCTACCGGGGCTACAGCATCGACGACCTCTGCCGCGGCGGGGGCGGCTACGAGGAGACGGCCTGCCTCCTCCTGAACGGCAAGCTCCCCAACCGGCGGGAGCTCGGCGCTTTCAGCGCGGACCTCTCCAAGCGGCGGGCCATCCCCAAGGAGGTGAAGGACCTCATCACCCTGGTGGCCAAGGGCACCCACCCCATGAACACCCTGCGCTCGGCGGTCTCCCTGCTGGGGTGCCTCGACCCCAAGGAGTTCGAGGTCAACGTCCCGAACGACATGCGGATTGCCCTCGACCTCACCGCCCGGTTCGCCACCATGGTGGCGGCCATCGCCCGCGTGCGGGACGGCCAGCCCATCCTCGACCCCGACCCCTCGCTTGGGCACTCGGCGGACTTCCTGCGCATGATGACGGGCAAGAAGGCCGACGCCCGCACGGCCGAGGTGATGGACATGGCCCTCATCATCCACGCCGAGCACGGGATGAACGCCTCCACCTTCAGCGCCATGTCGGTGAACAGCACCCTCACGGACCTCTACAGCTCCGTCACCGCGGGCGTGGGCGCCCTCAAGGGCCCCCTGCACGGCGGGGCGAACGAGCAGACGCTCCGCACCTTCCTCGAGATCGGCGACCCCAACAAGGTGGACTCGTGGTTCAAGGCGTCGAAGGAGAAGAAGATCAAGGTCCCCGGCTTCGGCCACCGCGTCTACAAGGCCTACGACCCCCGCGCCCGCATCTTCGACCCCATCGCCAAGGAGTTCGCCGAGCGGACGGGCCACGGCCACCTCTACCAGATCGCCAAGAAGCTCGAGGCCCTCGTGGTGGCCGACCTGGGCGGGAAGGGCATCTTCCCCAACGTGGACTACTTCTCGGGCATCATCTACAACGCCATGGGCATCGACACGGCCATCTTCACCCCCATCTTCGCCGTGCCCCGCATCGCGGGCTGGTGCGCGAGCATCCTGGAGTACCTGCCCGAGAACCGGCTCTTCCGGCCCACCTCGATCTACGTCGGGGACCTCGAGGCCACCTACGTCCCCATCGACAAGCGCTGACCGCCGCCTGAAGCGGAAAGCGGGGGGCCCCGGAGGGGCCTCCCGCTTTTTTGCCGGCTAGGCCGCCCCCCCTACCGCTTCATCCTCGGGTCGAGCACGTCCCGGAGCCAGTCGCCCAGGACGTTGATGGCGACGACCACCACCATGAGGGCCAGGCCGGGCAGCACGGTGAGCCACCAGTAGCCGCTCAGGAGGTAGCCGTAGCCGTGGGCGATGGCGCCCCCGAGGGAGGGCACCGTCGGGGGGACGCCCAGGCCCAGGAAGCTCAGGGTGGACTCCAGGAGCATGACGCGCGGGAGCTCCACCGCCGCGATGATGAGGATGGGGGTCATCACGTTGGGAAGGATGTGGCGGCCGATGACGGTCCAGGGGGAGGCCCCCAGGGCCCGGGCGGACTCCACGAACTCCCGCTCCCGGATGGCGAGGACCGAGCCCCGCACCGTGCGCGCGTAGACCGCCCAGTGGGTCAAGCCGATGAGGAGGATGAGCTTCCCCACCCCCGAGCCGAACAGCGCGATGACGGCCAGGGCGATGAGGACGGTGGGGAGGGTGAGCTGGAAGTCGGCCAGCCGCATGACGAGGGTGTCCGTCCGCCCCCCCCGGTAGCCCGCCCAGACCCCGAGCGAGACCCCCAGGGCGGAGGAGATGGCCACCGCGGAGAGGCCCACGGCGAGCGAGATGCGGAAGCCGTGGAAGACGTAGCTCAGCACGTCCCGCCCCAGGCCGTCCGTCCCCAGGAGGAAGCCGGGCAGCGCGCCCTGGAGGAAGAAGGGGGGCCTGAGGGCCGAGCGGAGGTTCTGGCCGATGGGGTCGTGGGGGGAGATCCAGGGGGCCAGGAGGGCGATGAGGCAGGCCGCGGCGAGGACGGCCGCCCCCGCCGGGGCGTCCGCCCGGGCGGCCAGGGCCCGGGCCGGGGCGGGCCGGGGGGCGGGCGGGGCCTCCGCCTCGCAGGTCGCGGCCGCCGCTTCCTGGGCCATGTCAGCCGCTCCGGACCCGGGGGTCCACGAAGGAGTAGGAGACGTCCACGATCAGGTTGATGAGGATGAAGATGGCCGCCGTCACCAGCGCCCAGGACATCACCACCGGGTAGTCGAGCTTCTGGATCGAGTCGAGGATGAGCCTCCCCATCCCGGGCCAGGCGAAGACGCGCTCGGTCACCACCGCCCCGGCGAGCAGGCTCCCCATCTGGAGCCCGGCGATGGTGATGAAGGGGATGAGGGTGTTCTTGAGGGCGTGCTTGAAGACCACCGCCCGCTCGGCCAGGCCCTTCGAGCGCGCCGTGCGCACGTAGTCCTGCCCCAGCACGTCGAGCATGCCGGAGCGCACGAGCCGGATGAAGAGGGCGAGCCGGTAGAGGGCGAGCGAGCCCGCCGGCAGGATCAGGTGCTCCCACCCGCCCCGCCCCGAGGTGGGCAGCCAGCGGAACACGACGCCGAACACCAGGATGCAGACGATGCCCACCCAGAAGGGCGGGGCCGAGATGCCCACCAGCGAGCCCGAGAGGAAGAAGCGGTCGAGCGGCCCGCCCCGGTGGTTCGCGGCGATCACCCCAAGCGGGATGGCCAGCACGACCGCGATGAGCATGGCCGCCCCCGCCAGCTCCAGGGTGGCGGGCACGCGCTCCAGCACGAGCTCCATGGCGGGCACCCCGTGGTGGTAGGAGACGCCCAGGTCCCCGCGCAGGGCGTTCCGCAGGAAGAGCAGGTACTGGACGGGGAGGGAGCGGTCCAGGCCGAGCGCCTCGCGCAGGCGGGCGACGTCGTGCTGGGTCCCTTCCTCGCCGAGGAGAATCTGGACCGGGTCCCCCGCCGTGCGGAGCATGAGGAAGATCACCAGGCTCACGCCCAGGAACACGGCCAGGCTCTGGATGAGGCGCTTGAGGAGGAATGTGGGCACGGGGGAAATCCCGCCCCCGCGGGCGCCTCAGCGCCCGCGGGGGCCGCGAGGGCTCAGTTCCTGCCCGCCAGGGTGATCTCCTGGGCCAGGATCCACTCGTTGAAGCGGGGCTTGAGCCGCACGTTCTTCTGCACCCCGATGATCGCCTCCTGCTGGTAGAGCGGCAGCACCGCCAGCTCCCCGATCACGATCTCCCAGGCCTTCTCCCACATGGCCTGGCGCTTGGCGTCGTCCATCTCGGA
The DNA here is from genome assembly GCA_016184445.1 of Candidatus Tectimicrobiota bacterium. Lineage (GTDB taxonomy): Bacteria > UBA8248 > UBA8248 > UBA8248 > UBA8248 > 2-12-FULL-69-37. Next base: position 6,739 of record JACPCT010000011.1, read on the forward strand.
GGAGGCCTTCGCGATGAGGCCGTCCACCTCCTTGTTGCTGTAATGGCCGCGGTTGATGCGGCCCACGCCCTTCTTCGCGTCCTGGGTGTGGAAGACGGCGCTGAAGGTGGGGCCCACGGAGTCCGTCCCCCAGCCGGCCTGGTAGACGGTGAAGTCGCCGTTGTCCAGCGCCGGGAAGAAGACGGCCTTGGTGCGCGGGTTCGGGGTGGCCACGATGCCCACCTTGCGGAGCATCCCGGAGATGGCCTCGCACATGGGGCCGTCGTTGATGTAGCGGTCATTCGAGCAGTCCAGCCTCATCTGGAAGCCGGCCGGGAAGCCGGCCTCGGCCAGGAGCTTCTTCGCCCGGGGCGGGTCGAAGGGCAGGGGGGCGAGCCGCTTGTTGTAGCCGAAGGAGGGGGGCGGGGCGAGCTGGGTGGCCGGGGCGCCGCTGCCGTGCATGACGGTGTGCAGGAGCTCGGGCACGTTCAAGGCGTGGGCCACGGCCTGCCGCACCTTCAGGTTCTGGAAGGGGTTGGGCTTCCCGGCGGGCAGGCCGGGCGAATGGGAGCCGCCCTTCTTGAAGGCGCCGCCCTCCTTGCGCCAGTGGTCGAAGGCCAGGTAGATGTTCCGCTGGGTGATGGTGCGGAGGACCTTGACGCCCGGGTTCTTCTCGAGCGTCCGGGCGTCCACGGGGGAGACGCCCCAGACCACGTCGGTCTCGCCCGAGATGAGGCCCGCCGTCCGGGCCGCGTCCACGGGGACGGGGCGGATGCGCACTTCCTTCAGGGTCGGGGCCTTGCCCCAGTAGCCGGGGAAGGCCTCGAGGTCGATGTGGTCGTCCTTCACCCACTCGGCGAACTTGTAGGGGCCGGTGCCGACGGGCTTGCGGGCGAAGTTCGCGTCCCCCACCTTCTTGATGTAGTCGATGGGCACGATGGCGATGTTGGCCAGGTCCTCGTGCAGGGTGGGCCAGGGGACGCCGGTGTCGATCTCGAGGGTCGAGGCGTCCACCGCCCGGATGGCCTTGATGCCCTTGGTGAAGTGCTTCATTTGGCTCTTCGGGAAGCCCTTGCCCTGGGCCCGGAGGAGGCTCTCCTTGGCGACCTTGGCCGTGAACGGCGTGCCGTCGTGGAAGCGCACCCCCTGGCGCAGCTTGATGAGCCACTTGGTCGGGCTCACGGCCTTCCAGGAGGTGGCGAGGCCGGGCTCCAGACCGTCGATCCCCCGGAAGACGAGAGTGTCGAACATGTGCATCTGGATCGAAATGGTGGTGGTCTCGTTCCGGCCCTGGGGGTCCAGGGTGGCGGCGTCGCCCTGGAAGGCGATGGTGAACTTCCTGGCCCCCTCGGCGGGGGCGCCCGCCAGCAGGAGGGCCACGGGCAGGATGCCGCTCCAGCGCAGGAGCGCGCGGGCGGCGGAGCGGAGCGGGCGCGTCGGGCGTGCCATGGGGTTCGTCCTCCTTCTCTTGCGCGTGCGGCGGGGGGCCGGCCGGGCCCCGTGACAGGGGGCCCGGTCCCGCCGGCTAGGCTGGCGAGAAAGGCTCTCGGTGCGTTGCCGTGATTGTATAACAATTAGGGCCGAAGGGGGGCCTTCTCCCTATTTTCGGCCTTTTCCGGGGCGGAGGCGGATAGGGACCGCTTCTCGCGGACCATCGGGATGGACCGCCGGGGCTTCACGGACGTGCGCGGCATCACCGGGGAGGTGGAGGAGGCTAGCGAGGGCCGAGAAAACGGCCCGGCTTCCGCGGAGACCCGCGGGAGGCGAGCCCCCGCCGAGCCTCAAGTCTCCTCTCCGCTCCGCTTCCTATTTGAGGCTTATCTCCCATGGCTGGAGTTGCTCGTCGTGCCTGGGCTGGAAGTTGAGGCGCTTGTTGAAGCCGAATATATCGTGGATCTTGAACATGATCTTGTGGGTGGCCTTCTCTTTCATGAGGTCGGTGACGCGCTCGAAGGCGGCCTGCTGCTCCTTGGGATCCGCGGTCGCGGCCGCCTTCTCGATGGCCTCATCCAGATCCGGGAAGCAGCTGCCGCTGAATGAGCCCTTGCAGGAGGTCGAGCCGCGC